>JBBQIE010000181.1:0-5499 GCA_038324625.1 Anaerolineae bacterium
TCAGGGTCTGGCAGGCCTCCCAGACCACCGGCTTGCCGTCCACCTGGAGCCAACCTCGGGGCTGGTACTGCTCCGGGGTCTTGATGTCGCCTCCGATCTCCAGGCGGTCGTTGACGATGATGCCCGGCTGAAGCTCGCGCACCATCTTCATCAGGCGGTCCGAGTCCCAGTCGTCCTTCCCCTTGCCCTTGGACCAGCCCCAGTCTCGGGAGGAGTAGGAGAAGTCGAACCACATGACGTCAATGTCGCCGTAGCCGGTGAGGAGTTCGCGGGTCTGGCCGTGGAGATACTCCCGGTACTGGGCTATGTCGCGGTCTTGGTTGGCCTCGCGGTACTCGAGGTTCTCCCGCATGGGATGCAGGCCGTCCACCGGGTACTGGGGGTGGTGCCAGTCAATGACGGAGTGATAGAGGCCGGCCCGGAGCCCCTCGGCGCGGAAGGCATCCAGCATGGGCCGCAGGAGGTCGCGTTTGGCGGGAGTGTTAGGGGCCTTGTAGTCGGTGAGCTTCGAGTCCCAGAGGCAGAAGCCGTCGTGGTGCTTGCTGGTGACCACGAAGTACTTCATGCCGGCGTTCTTGGCCTCTTGGGCCCAGACTTTCGGGTCGTAGAGGTCGGGATCGAAGTGATCGAAGTACTTCTGGTAGTCCTCGTCGCTGATCTGCTCGCGGTTCTTCACCCACTCGTGGCGGGCGACGGCGGAGTAGATGCCCCAGTGAATGAAGAGGCCAAGGCGGTCGTGGGTGAACCACTCGGTGTCCCCGGGGGTGGGGGCGGGAAGAGCAGGCATGGTGTTTCCTCCTAGGATGAAACTAGGGTGAAGATAGCTTAATGGGGTGAGGTGTCAAGGCAAATGCTCCTTGGGCAAGCACACCCACCGGGGCTATACTGGGGTAGATGGCACGACCGTGAGGCCACCTCGGCCTTCTCGGCGGCCGGGGAGGGAAGCGCATGGCTAGGCCGAACATCGTCCTCGTGTTGGTTGACGACATGGGCTACGGCGACTTCGGGGTCTTCAACCGGGGGCTCACCCAGACTCCCACCCTCGACCGCCTGGCCCAGGAGAGCCTCTGCCTCACCCAACACTACTCCGCCTCGGCGGTGTGCGCCCCCGCCCGCGCCGGGCTCCTCACCGGTCGCTATCCCCACCGGACCGGGGCCATTGATACGCTGGAAGGCCGGGGCCTGGATCGCCTGGCCCTCCGGGAGGTCACCCTGGCCGACGTCCTCCAGCGTACGGGGTACGCCACCGGTCTGATCGGCAAGTGGCACCTGGGAGCCCTCGACCCCCGCTACCACCCCAACCGCCGCGGCTTCGCTGAGTTCGCCGGCTTCCGCGGGGGCTGGCAGGACTACTACGACTGGCGTCTCGACTACAACGGCACCTATCGCCACGGCGACGGCCGCTATCTCACCGACGTCTTCACCGAGGAGGCCGTGGGCTTCATCGCCCGGCACGCCCACGACCCCTTCTTCCTGCACCTGACCTATAACGCCCCCCATTTCCCCCTTCAGGCCCCGGAGGAGGACATCCGGCCCTTCTCCGAGACCGGCCAATTCACCCAAGGGGTGGCCGCCATCTATGGCATGATCAAGAGGATGGACGCCGGCCTGGAGCGGGTCCTGGCCGAACTCGACCGCCAGGGCGTGGCCGAGAACACCATCGTCCTCTTCACCAGCGACAACGGTCCCCAGTTCGGGGGCGAGGGCCAGATGTGTACCACCCGCTTCAACTGCGGCTTCAACGGCGCCAAGGGCCTGGTCTACGAGGGCGGCCTTCGAGTGCCGGCCCTGCTCCGTTGGCCCGCCGGGCTGCCCGCCGGACGGCAATTCGACGACATGGTCCACTTCGTGGACTGGTTCCCCACCCTCCTGGCAGCCGCCGGGGTCGAGGTGCCACCCGGCGTCGCCCTCGACGGCATGAACGTGCTGCCGGCCCTGCAAGGCGAGAGGGGCAAGGTCGAGACCCGGCGCTTCTGGCAGTGGAACCGCTACACTCCCCTGCTCGAATGCAACGCCGCCATGCGGGACGGCGACTGGAAGCTGGTGCGCCCCGCCATCCCCGAGGCCATGACCATCTCCGAGGAGGACCGGGACATGGACCGGGCCCTGAAGTACCAGCCGGAGCGGCACTCCGACATCCTTCGCGCCCCCGAGCCCGAACGCCGAGTGCCCCCGCCTCCGCCGGCCCTCCTGTTCAACATCCGGGAGGACCCGCTGGAGCAACACGACTTGGCACCCGAGCAGCCGGGCCGGGCGGACCGGATGCTCACGGAGTTGGAGGCGTGGTTCGTGGACGTCGAGTCCGACCGTCGCACCATCCAGGAGTGACAACTCTGAGGGGCAGCATGAAGGTAAAGGTGGTAATCCACGAGGCTGAAGAGGGCGGCTACTGGGCCGAGGTACCGGCCATCCCCGGCTGTGCCACCCAGGGCGATACTTTCGAGGAGCTGCTGGCGAACATCCACGAGGCGGTGGGGGGCTGTCTCTCCGTAGATGTAGAGTATGCCGAGGCAACCAGCAGGAGCCGCTTACAGGAGACCGGCATGAGAGTGAACGCACGCGAAGAGCCCCTCGACCGAGGTCGGGGCTAGTGGGCCTGCGGCCGGGTGTCCGCCTGCGCGGACACGGATACCGGCGTGAGTGTGCGTCGGCGCGAAGGCGCCCACCAGCCCCGACCTCGGTCGAGGGTTACAGAAGACACGAGCGCCGAACTGCACCACCGATAGGGGAGACAAGGCTGGATATGAAACACAATCATATTGTACTATATGTTCACCTCGTGTGGCGCACCTGGGACAGCCAGCCCCTCATCGCCCCGGAAGTGGAGCGGCGCCTGCACCAGATTATCGAGGCGGAAGCGCGTGGGCTCGATTGCCAGGTTCTGGCAGTGGGGGGTACCACGGACCATATCCATCTTCTCATGCGTCTGCCGGCAACGCTGTCAGTGTCTGAACTCGTCAAGCAGGTGAAGGGGACGTCCTCGCGGTTCGCCAATGAAGTGCTCTTGCCGGGACGATTCAAATGGCAAGGGCACTATGGTGCCCAGAGCGTCAGCCCTCAGGATGTAGAAATGGTGAAGGCGTACGTCAAGCGACAGAAAGAGCACCATTCCGTTGATGAATTGCTGCCGGAGCTGGAAGCGAGCTCCCTGGAGGTGAAGCAGCCTCAAGATAGCCTCAGCCCAGCCCGAGATGCTCCATGCGACGTCAGTTGACCCTTCAGGACGGCGTCGGCCTACGCCGACATCCCCACCACTATACCCGTGTCCGCGCAGGCGGACACCCGGCCGTAGGCCCACCAGCCCCGACCTCGGTCGAGGGCCCTCCCTCGCCTGCTCTGTCCAGTTTTGTTTCGCCAACTTCCGTCACTTCCGGATTCCGATGGATCCGGCAACACAGGCGCACCTTGAGGTCACATGCCTAACCCCCTACGTCTAGCCCTGGCCCAGATCAACTGCGTCGTCGGTGACCTGGACGGCAACGTCAAACGCATCTCCGGCGCCATCGAGGCAGCCCGACGGGCCGGGGCCGACCTGGTGCTCCTGCCGGAGATGGCCGTCACCGGCTACCCGCCCGAGGACCTGCTCCTCAAGCCGGGCTTCGTGGCCCACGCCCGACTGGCCCTGGAGGACATCGCCCGCCAGACCCAGGGCATCGTGGCCGTGGTGGGAACGGTGATGCGCTGTCGCGACCTCGGCGACGATCTCCACAACACCGCCGCCGTCCTGGCCGATGGCCGGATCGAAGCCGCCTACCACAAGATGCACCTGCCCAACTACGCCGTCTTCGACGAGGCCCGCTATTTCCGGGCCGGCACT
This sequence comes from Anaerolineae bacterium, assembly GCA_038324625.1. GTDB lineage: Bacteria > Chloroflexota > Anaerolineae > DRVO01 > DRVO01 > JBBQIE01. The sequence continues at coordinate 3,818 of JBBQIE010000181.1, forward strand.
CGTCCCCTGGTGGTCTCCCTGGGGGATACCCGCCTGGGCCTCACCATCTGCGAGGACATCTGGTACGGCAGCGGCCCGGCGGAGGACGAGAGCCTGGCCGGGGCGGAGCTGATCCTCAACCTCTCCGCCTCTCCCTACCACCTGGGCAAGCCGGCCGAGAGGGAGCGGATGCTCCGCACCCGCGCCTCCGACAACCTGGCCGCCCTGGCCTTCTGCAACCTGGTGGGCGGGCAGGACGAGCTGGTCTTCGACGGCTCCAGCCTTCTCATCGGCCCCGAGGGCGAGGTGCTGGCCCGCGGTCGGCAGTTCCGCGAGGACCTGGTGGTGGCCGACTTGGCCCTGAGCAACGTCTTCCGCATGCGCCTGCGAGACCCACGCCGCCGGCAGGAGTCCCCCACCGCCGTGGACACCGTCGCCATCCCCATCGAGGCAGCGGAGGGCCGACCGCCACTGGCACCGAGAGCGGTGGACTGGCTCCCTCGCCAGGCGGAGCTCTACCAAGCCCTGGTCACCGGCACCGGCGATTACGTCCACAAGAACCGCTTCCGGGAGGTGGTCCTGGGGGTGAGCGGCGGCATTGACTCCGCCCTGGTGGCCGCCATCGCCGCCGACGCCCTGGGCCCGGAGCACGTCCACGCCGTCTACATGCCCTCCCGCTACTCCTCCGACCTCAGCCGCCGCCTGGCGGAGGAACTGTCGTCGGCCCTGGGCCTCGACTACCGCACCATTCCCATTGATGACACCTTCGCCGCCTACCTGGAGATGCTGGCCGAGCCCTTCCGGGGCCTCCAGCCGGACGTCACCGAGGAGAACATCCAGGCCCGCATCCGAGGGAACATCCTCATGGCCCTCTCCAACAAGTTCGGCTGGATGGTGCTCACCACCGGGAACAAGAGCGAGGTGGCGGTGGGCTACTGCACCCTCTACGGGGACATGGCCGGAGGCTACGCCGTCATCAAGGACCTGCCCAAGATGTTGGTCTACGAGTTGTCCCACTACCGCAACTCCCTGGGCCCGGTCATACCCGTGGAGACCATCACCCGGCCCCCCACGGCCGAGCTACGCCCCGGCCAACGGGACGACCAGTCCCTGCCGCCCTACGAGATCCTGGACCCCATCCTCCAGGCCTACGTCGAGGAGGACCGCTCCATCGAGGACATCGTGGGCCTGGGCTTCGAGCGCCCGGTGGTGGAGCGGGTGGTGCGGCTGGTGGACCTAAACGAGTACAAACGCCGCCAGGCCGCCCCCGGGGTGCGCGTCTCTCGCCGGGCCTTCGGCAAGGACCGGCGCCTCCCCATCACCAACCAATACCGAAAGGGATAGGGACGAGGTAGAGTGCTGACGGGGAGTGGGATCTGGAGCCATGATGGAGGTTGCCGAATTAGCCCGGACAACGTGCGCGTGTGGGCCCCTCGACCGACGCCGGATCTGCCCCTCTGAACCCCCATGTCTGACCTGGTGACGGAGGAGTCGGTGCGGGAGGTCCTCCTGCACCTCTACGACAACGCCTACCTGCGGGAGCACCCCCTTCTGCCCGCCCTGGTCCGGCGCCACATGCCCGACCCCCTGGCCCGCACCCAGCACTTCCGCAACCTGGTCATCCAGACCATCCACGACCTGCGACCGCCGCCCCCGGGGTGCGCGTCTCTCGCCGGGCCTTCGGCAAGGACCGGCGCCTCCCC
>JBBQIE010000182.1:0-5493 GCA_038324625.1 Anaerolineae bacterium
CCGTAGTAGGAGGTCAAGAGATGCGGCAGAAGCCCGTAGGAAGACTGGAACTTCATCTTGAAGGTATAGTCGTCCACTTTCTCCCACACGCAGGGCTCCAACTGACCCGGATCGCGCAGCCAACTGGGGAAGGTGGGGCTCAGCTCCTCGTTCAGAAGCCCGTCCTCGAAACGAAACATGAAATCGTCGGCGGTGAAGGGCGATCCATCCGACCAACGCATCCCCTCCCTAAGGTAGAAGGTGAACTCGGTGGCGTCCTCGTTCTGCTCGTACGCCTTCATCAGGTTGAGATAGGGTTCGGCGCTGTTGGCCGGGAAGCGAAAGAAAGACTCATAGCTCATGCGACTGGCGATGAGAGAGGCATCGCCCGGGCCCACGGCCACCCGGTGCCACACTCCGCCGTACTGCCCGATCTCCTCCACCACCGGGATGACCAGCGGCTCCTTGGGCAGCCGCTCCTCCACTGGGGGCAAATCCCCGGCGGCCACCATCTCCGCCAACTGAGGTGCCTCCCCGTACTTGCCACCGCCCGCGACGGTCGTCGCTTCCGGAGCCGCGGTCGGGACATTGGTCGCCTCCGGCACCGCCGTCGAAGCCTCCGGGGGAGCGGCGGTAGGGGCGGTGGTCCCACCGCAGGCGGTCGCCGCCGCGGCCGCGGTTGCCAGGCCGGCGTACACCATAAACTGCCTTCTGCCGAACTTGCTCTGGTCCATGTCACTCCTCTCGCTCTCTGTCTATCTCTACAATGCGCGGCGCGCGCCTTCCCTCGACCGGGACGACGCCACACGAAGTTCCGGTCGCCCTTAATGGCGCCAAAGGCCATCCACCGAAGTTGGCCCGAATCTTACACTAAGGAACTCATCGCGCCTAGCAGGGCTCACTCGTACGCCAATCGGAAGGCGCCGGTCTCCCCTCCAAGAACAGCGCACCAACACGAATGACAACACACGGGCGGCCCTTCTCGCCGAATCCATGTATAGATAGCTCCGCCGACTGGCGCGACAGCATCGGTGGTGAAAGACGTCGGCTTTGCCTATAATGCTCTCATCCTGGGGCATGGGTGACGTGCCCGGGTCAAAGCGAAAGCATCGCGGCAACAACGAGTCAGCAAGGAGAGGCGGATGTCATCGGAGTATTACTTCCAAGCGGAAGCGGACCTCGAGACTCATCGCGACAGGATCGCGCGCTGGAATCGGCGGGAGCTGGAGGGCCTCGACGAGGAGATGGAGCGACACTACTACGAGGATATCCAGGCCCTCGAATCCAAGTGCGACACGGCCGAGATTGCCCTGAACACCTGCAAGTTCGCCCCCAAAGAGAAGAAGGAAGATCGCGACGCCCTGGAGAAGGCCCTGGACGACGTCCGCGAGGCCGTGGGCCGGTTCACCGATCGCTTCGGCCTCTAGGCTCGCCGGAATCAAGGAGCGAGCTTGAGGCGGTCACACCGGCCTTTCCGGCTGGCCATGGGCCAGATCCTGGTGGAGGGCGGTCGGATCGAGGAGAATCTGGCCCGCGCCGGCGGGGCCATCCGGCGGGCGGCGGAGAGTGACTGCTCGTTGGTGGTGCTCCCCGAATGCCTGGACGCCGGCTGGACCCATCCCTCGGCGCGGCGACTGGCCCAGCCCATCCCCGGGGAGAGTTCCGACTATCTCTGCCGGGCCGCCCGTGAGGTCGGCATCTTCGTGGTGGCCGGGCTGACCGAGCGGGAGGGTGACCGCCTCTACAACAGTGCCATCCTGATCTCCGCCGCTGGGGACATTCTCCTCCGGCACCGGAAGATCAACGTGCTCTCCATCGCCCAGGACCTCTACCAGGTGGGCGACTCGCTGGCGGTGGCGGAGACGGAGCTGGGAGTGTTGGCGATCAATATCTGCGCCGACAACTTCCCCACCTCCCTAGCCCTAGCCCACGCCCAGGCACGCATGGGGGCGCAAGTGCTGCTCTCCCCCTGCGCCTGGGCGGTGGATGCCGATCACGACAACCAGTCCGATCCCTACGGCTCCCTCTGGCGGGAAGCCTACTCCACCATCGCCCGGCTCTACAACCTGACCGTGGTGGGGGTGAGTAACGTGGGCTGGCTGACCGAGGGTCCCTGGGCCGGGCGGAAATGCATCGGCTCTTCCCTGGCCGTCGGCCCCACGGGCGAGGTCCTGGCTCAGGGGCCCTATGGCGCTGACGCCGAAGCTCTGGTCCCCGTCTCCGTTGCCCCTCGACCGCCCATCGCCGCCGGCACCGACATCGCCGCCGCCCTGAACGCGCGAGGATACCAGGGCCCCTGACCCTGTCTCCGTCGGGATCGCCCTGGCTCCCAAGCGTCGGGTGTGTATCAAGTTGGGGGCCGGGCTCGGTCCCCAGTGTCAGACCGAAGCCCGTCATGCTGAATGGAGCGCTTCTCAGCGGAGTGAAGCATCTCGTCCACGCGAGGCAATACCCTTCGTTAGCACTGCTCATGACGTGCCTGGTGGGACTCGTAGGGGCGAACCTCGTGTTCGCCCGGCCACCGAGAGCGAATACAAGATTCGCCCCTACGGATTACGGTCACGGGCTCCGGGCATGCCGCCGCGAGGCATGACGTTCTCAGGGTGACGTGATCGGCGGCGGCCGAAGCCCGGGCCCCACCCTGCCCCAAAATGAGACACACCCCAAGCGTCGGATCGCTTGCCGCTACCTCCCGTCGGTGGTAGCATCCTCCATACTTCAATGTTTGTACTTGCAATGAAAGTGAAGTGAGATACGCTGTTAGGAGGTCAGTTATGGGCTGGCGACCGCTGCGACCGGGAATCCAAAGGGGCACCGAACAGCCGACGGTTTCCATTCAGAAGTCCGGGGCCGTGACCTGGAATCAGAGCGCCCACGAGGCTCTCGGGCGCCCGGCCCAAGTGGAGATAATGCTCGATGCCGACCGGGGTAGGCTGGGATTGCGCCGTGCCCAGGACGCCGACGAGAGCTTCCGCGTCCGCAAGCTGGGCCCACAGAATACCTGGATAGCCTCGGCGCGCGGAGCCCTTCGCCGGGCCGGTCTTCTCCCTCCCAGTGCCTACCGCCAGGTGGCGGAACTGGAGGATGGACTGCTCCAGATAGACGTCTCCGAGCTGATGCGGCACGGCCAACCGCATGAGGACCAGGGTCAAGGCGGGAAGAAGTGACAGCCCTCGGTCAAGCGTAGACCCCCCGCCACTCCTCGGGCGACCATTGGTGCTCCCCTCCGCCCGGCTCCGGTGGGCTGGTCCGGCTCCGGGAGTCAGCACTGCCGACGGTAGCCCGCAGCCCGCGCAGGTCGGAAGCGACGAGCAGTCTGTCCATGCTGGTGCGGATGAAAGTCACCCTCTTCCAGGACCGCGACGGCACCGGACGCTCCAGGAGCTGTAGAGGGCCCAGGCGCAGGCAGTAGTAGAGCTCCCGGGCCCGGGGATGATCCGGCTGGCTCGGGAGAAGCTCCGCCCTCTCCATCACCTGGTAGCGATAGACCTCGGCGTAGTGCCGCACCGCCCATCGTTCCTCGCCGAAGGCGGCCGTCAGATACAGGGCCAAGTAGTCACTGGCCAGCGGCTTCGGGGCTCGCGCCACCGGGATGCGGTACCATCCTTCGTCCCGGACGCGGGTTAGGTCGGTCGGGGAGTTGATCACCGCCACCAGCACGCTGCCCTCGGGGTCAGGCATAGGCGGCCTCCAGGCTCGTCCGCCGACGATCGAGGCGGCCGTCCAGGTCACGGCGGAGCTTGAGCAGGGCCAGGTCCTTGGCCTTGGCCTCCAGCATGACATCGGCGACAACTCGGCGCGGCATCGCCGCCAAGAAGTCCTCGAAGGCAAAGGGATCCAGGTAGTCCCCATGCTCCCCCAATCGGGGAGGGCGTCCCGCCCGCCCGGTGCTGGGAGAGGAGAAATGCACTTTGGGCCGAACCCCGTCCGGCCAGGTCTCGAAGGCCGCCGCCAGGGCCTCCTCCAGGCCGGATCCTCCCCGACCGGTGCATCGCCAGTGCAGGTAATCGAACACTACCGGCATCCCCACTCGTGCCGACAGTCGGAGGACGTCGTCCAGGCTGTGAGCCCGGTCGTCGTTCTCGATAGCCAGCCGATCGCGAGCCTGGTCGGACAGCAGCTCGGAGTTCTCGGCAAAGGCATCCAGAGCCGAGGGAGCCGCCCCGCCGCCGACGTGGACCACCACCCGCGCCTCCGGCCCCAGGCCCATCCCCTCCATCACTCGCGCCCAGGTCTCCGCCGCCGCCAGTCCCTGTCGCACCAGTCTCGGATCGCGGCTGCCCAGTTGCACCTGGAGCATGGGATGCACCGTCAGCCGTATATCCGTCCGCTTCACCTCCTCCCCGAGACACCTCAACAAGCCGCGACACTCCTCCATCTGGCGAAGAGCCGCCGTCGGATCGGCCGCGTCCGGCATCGGGATCAGGTGAGAGGACATACGGTAGAAGTGAATGCCCAAGCGCAGCTCCTGGGCCAGTAGGTCCCGCAAGCACATGAGGCTCACGCTCAGATGTCGGCGTTGCGCCGGCAGCCGGGTGTCGTAGGTGCGCAGCTCCGGGCAACTCAGGAGCCTCGGGCCGGTCCCCAGCCTCATCCTCTAGCCCTCCTCCGGCAGGGCCCGCAGCCCCCGTCGGCGGGCGGCCAACCGGACCTCCGGCTCCAGGCAAAGCACCGCCGGCACCCCCAGTCGCTCCGCCACCACCAAGGTGAGGGCGGCACTGACGGCCAGGCCCTCAGTTTCGCCGAGGAGACCCCGAACCGCGCTCAGGTCCCGCGTCTGCAGCGGTTGCAGGAGCAACTCGCCGTTCAGGCAGGACTCCAGCAGCCGATCGGGCGCCTCCAGGCCCAGAAAGCGCCCGGCCAACCTCATGCCCTCTGTCAGGACCGGCGCCACCAGCACCAACGGCCCATCCAGGCCCTCCAGCGCCGACACGGCTCTCTCGTGTCCCGCGTCCGATCGGTCGAGGAGAGCATAGAGGCCGCCGGTGCTCGCCATCGCCGGCATCAGTCCTCTCCCAGATAGGCTTCTTGACACCGCGAAGCATCGCCCTGATCGCTGGCCCCCAGCCCCACGAAGCTCGGCCTGGCACCCACCCGTCTTTCAATCACGTAACTGGCCACCGCCTCCCGGATCACCTCCGACGGGCTCCGCCCTTCCCGCTGAGCCAGCTCTTTCAGCTCCAACCAGTGCCCCTCCGGCAGCATCACCGTGGTCCGTTTCACCGCTCACCTCCCCAGTGGTCATATTATAGCATATCCATATATACACTTCAAGGCCGAAGTGGTGGTCCGGGGCAAGTGGCTAGTGGTCAGCCGAGAGCGGGGGTGAATCATCGGCGCCGGCCGGAATGCCGCGGGCCGAGACTACCGATACCGTTGAAGTAGAACCCGACCTTTCGCGTTTTCGTCCCTTTTCTGTCATGGTTCGTGTGATGTCAGGCGACGGGAGGGCGGCGGTCTGAAGGCCGCCGCGGACACTGCCGTGCCTATTGCTGAAGGCCTTTGGCCAGGGCA
>JBBQIE010000183.1:0-5455 GCA_038324625.1 Anaerolineae bacterium
ACCACATGCCCCCGGCCACCGATGCCGCCCGCTACCTGCGGCTGCTGCATGAGGCCATGCCGCGGGTTGAGGCCCGTCACTCCACCCTCCCCGCCTTCTTCGCCGAGGCGGAGGGCCGGGCCGGCGACCTGCCCCTGAAGCAGGGGGAGCTGCGGAGCCCGGGCAAGGAGCCGGCCCCCTACCTCTGGCTCATCGCCAACTGCGTCTCCGCCCGGGTGGAGATGAAGCAGGCCAACGACCAGTGCCTGACCCTGCTGGAGCGCTGGGCCGAGCCCTGGATGGGCCTGGCCAACCTGGCCGGGGCCGGTATCCCGGACCGGTTCCTCCGGGTGGCCTGGGAGAACGTCCTCCTCAACCACGCCCACGACAGCATCTGCGGCTGTTCCGTGGACCAAGTACACCGGGACATGATGTACCGCTTCGACCAGGCCCGGGTTCTGGGCCAACAACTGCGCCACCAGGCCTTCGGCTTCCTCACTCAGGGCTGCGCCGACCTGGCCCAAGAGGAGCACGAATTCACCCTCACCATCGCCAACCCCCTGCCGGTGGCCCGCAAGGAGGTCATTACCTTCGACGTGGACCTGCCGCAGGACTACCCCACCTTCTTCAAGGAAGGCTTCCGCTCGCAAAACGTGAAGTCGTTCTTGCTGGAGGACCCCGAGGGCAATGAGGTACCCTACCAACGCCTGGCCTTCGACCCCGAGGTCTCCGAGCGCTCCCTCTTTGCCCTGCCCGCCTTTGTGGGCGACCCGGAGCGGACACGCTATACCCTGGCCGCTGAGGTGGATTTGCCCGCCCTGGGCTTCACCTCCCTGCTGGTCAAACCCAGCCAGAGGCCGGTCCGGCGGGTGGGTAGCCTGCGTACCGGGCCCAACAGCGCCGAGAACGTGTACCTGGCCCTGACGGTTCGGCCCAATGGGACCCTCGCCCTCACCGACAAGGCCACCGGTGAGACCTACACCGACCTGCTCACCTTCGAGGACCGCAGCGAGATCGGGGACGGCTGGTTCCACGGGGAGACGGTGAACGACGAGATCGCCCTCTCCACCGGGGCCCAGGCTCAGGTGTCGGTGGTCAACGATGGGCCGGACCTGGTCACCTTCCGGGTGGCCCTGGCCCTGAGCCTGCCGGCACGCTACGACTGGCACCAGGAGAAGCGGTCCCAGGAGCGAAAAGACCTACACATCACCAGCCTGGTGACCCTGCGCCGGGGCGCCAAGATGATCGAAGTGGAGACGGTGGTAGATAACGACGTGGAGGACCACCGGCTGCGCCTCCTCCTCCCCACCGATGTCGCCGGGGCCAAGACCTGGTTGGCCCACCAGCCCTACGACCTGCTGGAGCGGGAGATCGCTATTGACGCGGAGACCAGCGACTGGCAGGAGATGGAGCTGGCGGAGAAGCCCTTCCAGGGCCTGCAAGCGGTGGGCGAGGGACGCCGGGGGCTGGCCTTCCTCTCCGGCGGGGGCCTGCATGAGGGCGGAGTGGCGGACGACGCCCGCCGGACCATGCAAGTCACTCTGCTGCGCTCCTTCCGGCGCACGGTGGGCACCACCGGCGAGCACGATGGGCTGGAGCTGGGCACCCGCACCTACCGCTACGCCCTCCTGCCCTTCGCCGGGGACCTGCCCGGGGCTGAGGCCCTGACCCTGCTGGCTGGGCTCCAAGCCGGGCTCATGGTCCGCCAGACCGGTCCCTTCTCCTCCGGCTTCCCGCCCCTGAAGGGCGACGACACGCCCCGGAGGAGCTACCTCGAGCAGCAGCGCCGCACCCTGGTCCTATCGGCCTTCAAGCCCTCCGAGGACGGGGCCGGCCTAGTCATCCGTCTCTGGAACCCCACCGGCGAGAGGCAGGTGGAGCGGCTGGAGCTCTGGCGGGAGCCCCGCCAAGCCCGGCGCCTGTCCCTGTCCGAGAACCCAGCGGAGGGCTCAGAGCCGAGCCTGGCCGGCAACCTCATCACCGTCGAGGCCGGCCCCAAGGAAGTGGTGACCGTGGGGGTGGAGTTCTAGCGAGGGCAACCTAACCCCTAAGCCGTAGGGGCCGTGCCCCCGCGCCGGACCCTACGGCTTGCCTGCCTATTATCCCCACGGACCACGGTCATGGCCGGCTCAAGAGAACCAAGCGTCCCGACGAGCCCGGCTCCAACCGATAGACGTATCGGCCCGGGAGGTAGCGCACCAGCAACTGATTGGACTGGAGGGGCCGCTCGTCATGGACATTGCTGCCGGCCCCATCGCGGGCGAACACCACTGCCTCCTCCTCAATGAAGGGCGACTGGAGGGAGAAGTAGCGCCCGTAGGCCTGCCAGTTCTCCCGCGCCGGGATGAACACCAGCGCCGGAGTCTCGAACTCGGGCAGGACCGGTCGGCTGATGGCGTTGTACCCCTCGAACCCGGGCAACTTGATAGTGTCCGACCGGATGGAGCCCACGACTAGTAGCATGGCCACCAAGGCCCAACTCCAGCCCCCGACCTTAGCCCCCCTCCACCTTCCCACCGCCCCAGTCAAGACCGATATGCCCTCGGCCACCAAGACCAGAAGCACCCAAGTGGCCTCATACCAGTAGCGCGGGCCCATGTAGACCCCGGCGTGGAAATAGGCGGCGTAGGCCGTTATCTGAGCCACCAGAAAACTGAGGGCCAGCGCCGCCACTTCCCGTCTCCGCCCCAAGAAAGCCAAGGGAGCAGCGGCCAGCAGCCAAGTGCCGGGCCAGGCGATCAGCTTCGAGTCCACCGCCTTCAGGTTGAGCCGCAGATTCGACCGCAGGTCTTGAAGGTCATACTCGGAGGCTCCCTCCACACCCCGTGGGCCGAACCCTACCTGATCCCAGGGTGAGTAGACCTGATGCCCGAACAACAGGGGGTCCCCGGTGAGGGCGCGGTTGTAGACAAGAATCATGGCCACCAGCAGCAGCAAGGGCGACCCGAACCAAACGATGTCCCTCAGAGCGGTGGCCCGAAACCTCGCATTGTCTCGAAGAGCCATCCTCAGCCATACCAAGCCGTAGACCGTCAGGAGCAGAACCGAGTTGTAGGGCCGAGCCAAGACTTCTAGGCCCACGGCCACCCCGGCGACGAAATGCCACCTCCAAGTGGAAGATCCGGCGGCGGAGAGGGACACCCGAGTCAAGGCGATGAAGAACACCAGGTTCAGCACCAGGGCCACCGCATGGCTCATGAACCCGGACGACATGAGGACGCTGAAGGGGCTGACGGCAAAGAGTCCCGCCGCCAGGAGCCCGGTTCGAGCCGAGAAGACCGACGTCGTCAGCCGGTACAGCAAGAATGCCGCCGCTGCCCCCAGGACGGCATTCATCAGCCACGGCACCCCTATCGCATCCACCGGCGCCAACAGGGCCGAGGTCAGGGGGGGATACTTCCCGTACCACTTCCCGTTGTTGACCACGAACTCGTGATCGAAAAAAGGTCGCACTTCCTCCGGCAACGAGGGCCGGTATAGCTCGCCCCGGGCGAACAGGCGAGCCTGAAACAGATAGGCCACCTCATCCTGAGAGTGGGGAACCCCCTCCAGCACCCGAGTGGCCGTGATCGCGGCGAGAACGAAGAGAAGCAGGCCGAGCAAGATCGCCATCCCGTCCGCCCAGCCACGCCTACCCAACGGCTTGCATGAGGGGCAGGGACATCTGCACCGGCGGTCTCCTTCCATCCAGCAATACGAAAGGGGCGCACCGATCCGCCCTCACCCCCAGGCGTTGCAACTGCCCGAGCTCCTTCACCCGGGTCCGCCGGCGAACCTGAAGCAGCCGGCCGGCACCGGTAGGCCCGATGCCCGGGACTCGGAGCAGGTCCCGGCGGCCGGCGGTGTTCACCTCCACCGGGAAGCTCTCCGGGTGCCGCAAAGCCCAACCCAGCTTGGGATCGAGGCCCTCGGGCAGGTCTCCATCCTCGGCGAAGGGCATTTCCTCGGCGGCAAAACCATACTCCCGCAACAGGGCGTCGGCCTGATAGAGTCGGTGCTCGTGCCACCCGGACATGGGCAGGACTTCGCTGAGGGGCGATCCGGCCACCGGGCGAAACGGGCTATAGTAGGCCCGCCTCAGCCCATAGCGGCGGTATAGGCCGGCGGCGCATTCCAGCAACTCTCGGTCGCTCTCGCCCGCCGCCCCGGCCACGAACTGGGTGGTGGGCCCGGCGGGGGCGAACCCAGGGATGCGAGCCCGCAGGCGGCTCACCCAATCCAGCACCCCCACCAAGTCGTCGAAGCGCTTGTCTGGGGCGATAGTACGCAACCGGCCGGGGCTGGGCGCCTCCAGGTTGACGGAGATTCGGTCGGCCACCAGGCCGGCCCGCTCGATCTGGTCGATCGTGGCCCCCGGGAGGATCTTCAAGTGGACGTAACCGGAGAAAGTGTACCGGCTCCGGACGATGTCCACCGTGTCCAGCAATCGGTCCATGGTGCGCACGGAGTCGCCGCACAGCCCAGAGCTGAGGAACAGCCCCTGCACCAACCCACCACGGCGCATGGCATCGAAGGACCGCGCCATCTGGTCCGGGGTGACGGTACAGCGCCGGACACTGGCACTGGCCCGGTTGGCGCAGTAGGCGCAGTCGTTCTCGCAGACGTTGCTGAGGAGGACCTTGAGGAGGGGCACCCGCCGGCTCCCGGCCACGGCGTGGAACACCGCCCCGGTGAGGTCGGGTAGGCCGGCAGATTGGCGCCCGGCCCCAGTGGCCTCGTCGCAAGCGGCACCCACCAGGAAATCCAGCGTGGAGTCGGACTCATGCCTTATCATGCCCTCAGTATAAGAACATATGTTCGCATCGTCAAGGACCCGCGTCCTCGGTCATGGGCCGCAGCTCCAGGGCACCGGCGTGCAGGTACACATCGTGCTCCCGCAGCCTCCTCTCAGCGCTCCTCGCCTCAGTAGCGCCCATAGGTTTGGGCCACCTCCACCATGGCCCGGATGTTCTCGTCCGGGGTATCCCGGCCGCACTGATCGCCGGTGGACAGGATGAAGCCGCCTCCCTCACCGGTGTCATCAATGGCCCGGCGGGAGGCGCGACGCACGTCATCGGCGGAGCCGTAGAGCATCACCTCGGTGGTGTGCAGGTTCCCCATGAGGGCGATCCGGTCCCCGAAGGACCGCTTGATCTCCCCCAGGTCGCAATCGCCCATGGGCGCCATCTCCAGGGGGTTGATGCAATCGAGGTCGGTCTCCTCGGCGCACCAGCGGACCAGGTCCCGTTCCTTGCCGCAGGAGTGCAACATGGTGGGAACACCGGCGGCGCGAGCCATCCCGGTGAGTTTCTTGATGGTAGGCAGCGACAACTTCCGGGCGATGTCCGGGGACTGGAGGGTGATGGTGCCGGAGCCCCCCAGGAGGATGAAGTCGGGGCGCTCCTGGAGGATCATCTCCATCTGGGTCTCCAGCATCCGGTCCTGCAAGGCCCGCAGGGCCTCAACCAGGTCCGGTCGCTCGAAATACCAGACGCTC
>JBBQIE010000184.1:0-5446 GCA_038324625.1 Anaerolineae bacterium
CAAGCCGGAACCCCTCTGGAGTGAGTTCGCGCTGCGGGGCCAAAGCAAAACCCGCCGCGCGAGGATGCGGGCGGGCGTGAGCGCTTGCCCGTCGGAACACGGGCGGGTCCGGCGCTATATGACCGGGCGGCCCCGGCCCTGCCCCCACTCCCCTTTCGCGGGATTGTGTGGAGCGCGATCGGGGTGGGCGACCTGGCTCGGCGAGGGCTCGGCGCCCTGCCTTACAGTTGCGCGACAGCGCCGGACTCGCACCGGCTTCGCCATTGTGCCCCGGCATCCGGGCCGAAGGGCACCCCAACCGCATCCGTTCAGCTTGAGGCGGGGATTGTAGCCCGCCGGCGGGCGAGGGTCAAGAATGGGAAGATCCGTTTCCCCGGCAAGGACTTGGCTTGCGCGCCGGCGGAGATGGAAGACAATCATGTCCGCGGCCGGCTCGACGGCGGTATCAATGAGTTCTGAGGAAGGTCAAAGGTGCCGGAGACAAGGGAATCGTCAGTGCTGATCTCTCCATATGGCGGCGAGCTGGTGGACCTGCTCGTCCCTGCCGATGAGCGGGAGGAGCTGAGGGCTCATGCCAATCGGCTGCCCTCGCTACAGCTCTCGGAGCGCGCCGTCTGCGACCTGGAGCTGCTGGCGGTGGGAGGCTTCTCACCGCTGGACCGGTTCATGGGCCGGGAGGACTTGACCCGGGTCATGGAGGAAATGCGCCTCACCAGTGGACACGTCTTCGGCATTCCCATCACCCTTCCGGTGGAGGAGGATGCTCCCGTCCAGTTGGATGGGGAGGTGGCCCTCCGGAACTCCAAGAACGAGCTGATGGCGGTCATGCGGGTGGAGGAGGCTTACCCCTGGGACCGAGAGGAGATGGCTCGGCAGGTCTTCGGGACGCTCGACCCGCGTCATCCCTTGGTGGCGGAGATGCACCGTTGGGGTCCCATCAACCTCTCCGGCCCCTTGCGGGTGCTGCAACTGCCCCGACACTACGACTTCCAGGATATCCGCCTCACTCCTCGGCAGACCCGAAAGCGCCTGGAGGGGTTTGGGCGGCGGAATGTGGTGGCCTTCCAGACGCGCAATCCCCTGCACCGAGTGCATGAGGAACTGACCAAGAGGGCAGCCCAGGAAGTGGACGGGGTCCTGTTGCTGCATCCGGTGGTGGGCATGACTAAGCCCGGGGACGTTGATCACTTCACCCGAGTGAGAGCCTATAAGGCGCTCGTCGAGCGCTACTATGACTCCGACCGCATCCTGCTGGCCCTGTTGCCCTTGGCCATGCGCCTGGGAGGCCCCCGCGAGGCTTTGTGGCACGCGCTGATCCGCCGGAACTACGGCGCCAACTACCTCATCGTGGGGCGGGATCATGCCGGCCCCGGGGTGGATTCCAAGGGGAAGCCGTTCTACGGCCCCTACGATGCCCAGGAGCTTCTGGCTCAGTACAGCGAGGAGCTGGGCGTGGGCATGGTGCCCTTCCGCGAATTGGTGTACCTGGAGGAAGAGGGCCGCTACGAGGAGGTATCTAAGGTGCCGGGGTCGGCGCATACCGCCTCCATCTCCGGCACCCAGGTGCGGGACGAGTACCTCAACCGGGGCCGCACCTTACCGGACTGGTTCACCCGCCCCGAGGTGGCGGAGATCCTGGCCGAGTCTTATCCGCCCCGGCACCGCCAGGGTGTGTGCGTGTGGTTCACCGGCCTCAGTGGGGCCGGCAAGTCCACCACCGCCGAGATTCTGACCACCTTGCTTCTGGAGCGAGGTCGGCAGGCCACGGTTCTGGACGGGGACGTGGTGCGGACGCATCTGTCCAAGGGGCTGGGCTTCAGCAAGGAAGACCGGGACACGAACATCCGTCGCATCGGCTTCGTGGCCGCCGAGATCGTCCGGCATGGGGGGCTGGCCATCTGCGCGGCCGTGAGTCCGTATCGGGCTACCCGCGGCGACGTCCGCAACATGGTGGGGAGCGACCGGTTCGTGGAGGTCTTCGTGGATACCCCACTGGAGGTTTGCGAAGGGCGGGACGCCAAGGGCATGTACGCCAAGGCCAGGCGGGGGGAGATCACCGGCTTCACCGGCATTGACGACCCCTACGAGGCCCCGGAGAACCCGGAGATCGCCCTGGACACGGTGGCGCGAACGGCGGAGGAGAACGCCTGCTTGATCCTCAACTACCTGGTGCGGGCCGGGTTGGTGCGGGGCGACGAGGTCGTCGGCAACCCGGTCGATGTAACAGCAACGCCCGAATGAGACTCTGCCGGGGATTGGTGGCCGTAGGCAGCCGCGGTCACAGTTCGCCGGCTTGTTGGAGGATTCGGCGACAGAACTCGGGCTTCATCCAGAAGCCCTGGTTGAGCAGCTCATCAAGTAGCGGCTGGACGGTGGGGACACGACCCTGGCGCTTGGCGAGCAGGATTAGCCCTATGATGCCAAATGCGTGGGGGATGCTCTCTCTCAGATCGGGGTGAGAGGCGATCAAGGCACGCGCCTTCCGCTCATCTATCAGCGCCGAGCCGCCCGTCGCGGCAGCGGCCGAAAGCACGCTTGCCTCACCGCGATCGAGGTGGGGCAGACTCCCAGTATCGCCCTCATTCACGACTTCCAGGAGCCCTTCGTCTCGTGCTTTCAGCAAGGCAGCTACTCCCGGCTTGCCCGGCGCGCTGGTGACTTCCACCCATACCACGGCGGTGACGCGGATCGGTGTGGGCAGAAGGGAGAGCAGATCCAGGCGGCCGATGCGCGCCAGGCCGATGAGGGCCGTGGCATCAGCATATACCGGCCGAGGAGGCGAGCTGGCACTCATCCCGTTGGCCGGATGCTCTCCGCCGCCGCAGATGCGGCTCGCTCATCGGATTCCAGTCCTCCGGCCGATTCCCAGAGGACAGGCACCTGGAGGCGTCCGCAGAGGTCAATGAAGTCACTAAGGGAGAGCCCGGTGAGCTTCGCTGCCTGCCCCAGAGTCAGGCTTCCCTCCCGGTAGGACTCCAGGGCGATGAGGTCGAGAGCACTCTCGTATACTCGTGAGGACTCGATACCACGGGCGGCGGCGACCTCCGCGAGCCTCTCGGCGCTCAGGATCCAGGCGGCGGGGAAGTCCCGCTTGCTCACCAGCACCGGCTCGTGTTGAGCGTCGCGTATCACCCGGGAGGCCTCGCCGTGTGACAATTGCGCCACCGAGACCGTCTTTGCCATCTGCGTTCCCTCCTTGACGTGGTCATCAGAGATGATCACATTATGGTGTAGACCCCGTGGAGAGGCCATTCCGCCTGGGGTGTACGTGAGGAATGTCCGGCCTACTGCCGACGGTAGTGGCGGAGTCTCTCAGCGAACCACTGATCGAGATCGCGTATGCGTCTGGCGTTCACGGACTCCACCTCGGCGACGCGATTGGTGGGCTGGTCCCAGCGATAGAGGCAGAGGAGCCTCTCTCCGCGAGGATGCCGCTCCATGGCGAAGAGCACCACGTGATCGCCGGGGGACTCGTGAACGAAGTCGGCGGCCTCTATGCGGCCGTGTTTGTAGTCCTCGAGGGCGTAAGCGCCTTGCACCAAGGCCCGCATGGCCAGGGCTCGGGCCCGCTCGGGGGCAGACAGGTCGGCCTCCGCAAGCGTCGGAGACGATGCTCCCTCCGCCAGAGCCTCGGCGCCGCGGTCGGTCAGGAATAGGAGGGGAAAGTGGGCTTCTTGGCGCTTTCGGCCCCGGTGCCATCCCGCGTCCGCCATTCCGATCAGTTCCAGCGCCAGGACTTCGTCCACGAGGTAGCCGATCTGCTCCAGGGTCCGGTCTCGGAGAGCGCCGTAGCCGGGAGACTGGTCCAGGCCCAGGGCCAGCAATCGAGCATCGCGGGAGCCACGCAGGATCTTGGCGATCATGCTGCGGCCGCACAGTCCGTCATTGGCCTGGACCGCTTGAAGGACGACTTGGAGTTCGTCAGGGTTCAAGCCGCCCTCTCTGGATTCTCGTCGAGCTTGGCGTGCGGAGCACTCATCTGAGGGGAATCATCTCTTGTTCGCGCGCCAATTCGGCGGCATAGGCTATGGCCGGGCGCACGTCTTCCAGTGTGAGAGGCCGGTATTCCTCGACAATCTGTCCCGGGGTGAAGCCCTCAGCCAGGTTGTCCAGGATCACCGACACGAGGATTCGGGTGCCGGCGATACCTGGCTTGCCGTGGCAGATCTCCGGATCGGTGCGAATGTGGCTGCGCCAATGGTCCATAGTGTCCTCGCCTAACGCAAGAATGCGCCACGATTATACCATCCTCAACCTGAAGCCCGCTGCCCGTACTGTAGCGCCTCGGCCAGATGCACGGCCTCGATGCCCTCAGCGCCGGCCAGGTCGGCGATGGGAAGTGAGCCGGTACCCCAAGTGCCCCGGCAATCCCTACCTGACCTCTGGCAAGGCCGGCCCCTGCCCGATTTACAGAGGTGCCCAGAATCTACTGGACACCTCGTGCCCCGTGCAGGTGCTGGTGATCGGAAAGCACTTCCGCTACAGTCCGTCGCGCCCTAGCAGCTTCCAGGGGAGTGGTCTCCGCGTGCTTGGCGAGTATGATGAGGGCCTTCCACAGCGCCCAGCCGCGGCCTCGCGCCCAGGTCGCTTCATCGAGCGGAAGCGAGGCGCGGAACGCTTGCCGGCTCTCCCCTGACAGGAACGTCCAGGCGATCACCAGGTCGCAGGCCGGGTCACCTACTCCTGAACACCCGAAGTCAATGACCGCGCTCAGTCGTCCCTCTCTAACCAGGAGGTTCGTGGCAGCGACATCTCCATGCACCCAAACGGGCGGACCATTCCATGATGCCGCGAGGCCTGCTTCCCAGACCGCCGTGGCGGCGTCAACCTCGATCCTGCCGCCCAGCGCGGCGATCGCTTGGCGGGTCTCACTGTCGTAGGTGGCCAGTGGCCCCCCACGGAAGAAGTTGTGCTTCCCGGGTGGCGGGCCACCGGTGGGGTCTATCCTCTGAAGGGCGCTGAGGAACTGGGCCAGCGTGGTCGCGAACCGCGAGAGATCCGAGGCTCGCTCGATAGTCGCATACCTGCCTTCCAACCACCGGTAGATGGACCAGGGCCAGGGATAACCACAGGCGGGAGCCCCCATTGCCAACGGGACGGGGATGGGTAGGGGCAGGAGCGGTGCGAGCTTGGGCAGCCATCGCTGCTCCTTCTCCACCTGCAGGGCGTACCACTCGCCGCTCGGGAGTCGGACCGAGAGATCATCGCCGAGGCGGAATGTTCGATTGTCCCACCCGTTGGGCTCGACCGGCCTGATAGGCAAGTGCGCCCAATGAGGGAACTGAGCTCTGATCAGTTGTCGCACAAGAGACACGTCAATGTGAAAGTCGGGAGATGGCTCGCCAGCGGAATGCACGGGTACTAGCTCCTGCCGGTGGGAGGTGTGCTAGGCAACCTGGCTCCGGAGTAGCGACAGGGCACCGATGGCCCCTAGAAGGGCCACGGC
>JBBQIE010000185.1:0-5425 GCA_038324625.1 Anaerolineae bacterium
CGGCCGCCCTTCTGCACGATGCCGGTGACGAACATCTCCGAGAGCAAGCTGATCATGCCGGAGCCGCAAATGCCCCTGGGCGCCGTGTCCCCAATGACTCTCCACGTGGGCTCGTATCGGTCGTCAATCCAGACGGCGTCAATGGCCCCGTTGGCGGCCCGCATTCCGTGACGGACGCCGCTTCCCTCGAAGGCGGGTCCGGCAGAACAGGCACAGCAGATGAGAAACTCACCATTGCCTAAGCCGATCTCCCCGTTGGTGCCGATGTCGAGGAATAGCGAGAGGGCGGAATCGTCGGCCATACCGGAGGCCAACACCCCGGCGCTGATATCGGCCCCCACGTAGGCCCCCACCGACGGCAGGCAGTCCACCGCCGCCTCTGGGGCAATTTGCAGACCGATCTCTCGCGCCCGCACCGGCACCCCATGGGTGATGGCAGGGATGTAGGGCTCCAGCCGGATGGACTGCGGGTCGATGCCCAGGAAGAGGTGAATCATGGTGGTATTACCGGCCACGGTGGCGGCCATGATCTCCGAGGGCAGGATGCCATTGCTGGTGGCCACCTGCTGGATCAGCCCGTTCAGGGTCTCCACCACCAGGCTCTGGAGGTGACGCAGTCCGCCCTCGCGCCGGGAGTATATGATACGAGAGATGACGTCCTCTCCGCAGGAGATCTGGGCGTTGTAGGTGGAGGAGGCCCCGATCGTGCGTCCCGTGTGCAAGTCCACCAGATGTACGACGTTGCTGGTAGTGCCGATGTCAATGGCCACGCCATAGAGCCTGGCGGTGCGGTCCCCCTCCACCACGTCCACCAGGCGCCACTGCCCCGCCGACATCTCCTCGACGGTAGCGGTAACCTCCCACTCGGAGTCCCGCAGCATTGGGCCCATCCGGCGCACTGAGGCCAGGTCCGCCTGCACCTCGGCGATCCCGCACTCGAGACGCAGATGCCGACGCAGACGATCGAGGTCGGCGGTGTTGTCGTCCAGGCTGGGCGGGGTGATCTCGAGGTGGCAACGGCGCACGGCCGCGTCCGGAGCGACCCGGAAAACCTCTGGGCTGGCGATCTTCTCCGACACGCTCACGGAGGGGGCCAGGACCCGCTCCATCTCCTCCTGCTCGGGCACGAAGATCACCGCGTCGCCCTTGATGACCGCCTGGCAGCCCAGGGCGTAGCCCCGCTGTTCCAGAGCGGGCGGCAGCTTGGCGCTCTGCCGTCGGCTCACCTCTCCATGCTCGATCTGCACCAGGCAGCGGCCGCAGCGGCCTTGGCCCCCGCAGGGCAAGTTGAGGCGGACCCCGGCGGCGCGCGCCGCCTCGGACACTATCGTGCCCGTCTCCACCTCCACCACCGACCCTGAGGGTCGAAACACCACGATGCACTTCCCGCCGGCGGGCCGCTCGATGCTCATCAAGCCACCAGTCCCTTCTGAAGCAGATGATAGAGCCGCTCCCTAAGCCAGGCGGCCGCTGCCGAACGCTGCGACACCCAATAGGCCATCCCGCCCCCCAACGCCGCCCCCGCGGCCACATCCAGAGGATAGTGAACTCCAGAGAAGACCCGAGCCAAGGCCCAGATGGCGGCCACGACCAAGGCCGCCTTGCCCAGCCGTCGGTCCCCTAGATAGATCGCGGTGGCGATGGCGAAGCCGAAGGCGGCGGGGTTGCTGGGGCAGGAGGAGTCCCAAGGGCGATAGAAGAGCAGGTGTACCGTCGGATCGGGGTCAAAGGGCCGCGGGCGGAAGTAGGCTAGATTGACCAACTTGAGCACCATGTTGGCCGCGAACTGCGCCACCACGGCATTGATGACGATGCCGGTGTCAACCGATCGTCCGCGGGGGGAAGCGGACCGAAGCCAGATCCAGACCAGCAGAAAGGCCAAAGTCGAGGGCAGAAGATAGTCATTAACCAGCAGTCGTGCCGCCGCATCCACGGCCGGCCATTGCCCGGCTCCACCATTGATCAGGTCGAAGAGGGCCTTATCCCATGTGGTGAGCATCGGCCTCCCTCAGCGCGACCAACCGTTCCTCCACCCAACCAGGGGCGACCTCCCCCAACAGACGCTCGTGGGAGTACCCAACCACGACCTCCAGTCCCGGAGCGGAAACGGACACCTCACCCAGAGGCTGGAAGAAACCGTCGTCTCGACTGCAGATCACGGAGCCGCGATTCCCCAGTCGCCCGAGAGCCGCCTCCGAGTCAAGCGCCGATACGAACCCGGCCCGGCGCCAGCGCCGTTGCCAGCGCCAGGCACTGGGGAAACTCATCTCTCGCAGCAACGGCAGACCCTGAAGCACTCCATCTCCTGAGAGAGCCGGCCCCACGGCGAGCACGGCACCCACCCGGTCGTCGTCGGCCGCCGATCGCAAGGCCACGTCCCCACCGATTCCCAGGCCCACCACCGCCACCGCCCCGTCGAGAGGCTCCGAACCCAGGGCCTTGAGCACCATGGCCACCAGCGCCACTGCATCCGGGTACTTGGGCACAGATCCCCTCTCCCAGTACACCACGGCACAGTCCCGCCCTGAGTCCGTGATAGCGCGGGCCAAGGGAGTGGCCATGTTGGGCGGCAGGTCCGGGTCGGAGATCACTACCACTAGTTCCGTGCCACCGGCCGAGCAGCGGAGCACATCAAAAGAGCATCCTGCCACCGGCAAAGCGTGTTCCGGCGCGACGGCTAGGTCCCCGCGCACCGGGCCTCGGCAAGCCAATCCCCCGATCCCTGATATCACCACCGCCGTGGCCGCCCCGGCCCCGAAGACCACGATCAGTTCCGAGCCTGCTAGACCCGGAGACAGGTAGTCCGGCGTGGTAAGCACGAAGGCAATCACACCGACGGCAATCGCCGTTCCCAGCCCGGCGAAGGCGGCCTTCCGCGGCCATAGCCTACCCCCGAGCTGGAGCCCCCTCAGTCCGACGGTACTGGCCGCCGCCTGCACCAGCCCAAGAGCCACCAGCACCACCAACCAGTAGTAGTGCCAAGCCACGTAGGATGGGTACAGGTTGAGCATGGGCCCGACCGCGGCCGGCCGCTAGTTCCAGTTCTTCAAGTAGGCGGGCAGGTCCACCGCCTCACGCGGCCCCACCAAGACCTCCCACGAGGGCAGCTCGTCCTCGAGTTCGCCCGAGAGACTGGCCACGAAGCCCGGCAGGATGATCCGGCGGTGCGGAGCCTTGCCTTCCGCTCCGAATTGCTTCACCGCCTTGGCGATGGTCTCGGCATCGAACTTCCCCGCTGCCCAGGCAGTGAGCACCGATAGCCCCTCGGCATCCGCCACCAGAAGCCAGGCCGAGCGCCCACTGGCCTCGACCTCACCGCTGACGCTGAAGTAGGTGAGGGAGAAGTTAGTGGTCACCATCAGGGGGGAGTTCTCATCTGCCGCCCCGATCTCGTATAGACCGGGGGAGACCTGGATGGGCTTCTGAGGGTCGGTGTAGATGTTTAGTCTCAGGGTCAGCAGGGCATAGGCGGCAGCGGGATCGAAATGGTCCAGGACTATCACCCCGGCGTACTTGGCCACGTGCTGGGCCGCCAACACAATCTCGCCATCACCTCCCAGATCCGGGCTGCCGGCGAAGGCCAGGATGGGATATCCCAAGTCGCGGAAGTTCCGGCGCAGGGCCAGTCGGCGCAGGCTGGTGAACAGAGTGAGGGCCTGGGCCGGATTCGCCGGGCCGGGATCGAGCACGATGTCCTCGAGGCCGGCCGCCTTCAACTCGCGAACCAACTCCGCCAGTTCGCCCAGATCTCCGGCGGCCCGAGCTACTACCGGGCAGCCGGTCTCCTTGGCCAGCGCCGCCACCGCCTCCCAATTCCCGGCTTCGGCGGCATAGAGAAGGGGTCGGGGCCCGGCGTGGGCGATGCCGGCCCTGAGCACCTCGGCGTCGCCGGACATAAGGATGAAGGGCACATCCTCGGCGCCCTGATGCGCCGCCTCAACGGCGCCGGCGAAACGCGCGGCATTATCCGAGGTGGCTTCCACCGCGATGCCGTTCAGGCGTAGGTCTAGGCCCACCCGTTCCACGCTGTAGGCAGCCGCCTCCGCCGCCCGCGCCTGCAGCTCGGAAACCGGCAGGTCGTCCCGCAGCCGCACGAAGAACCCCGCCTGGTGTACGAAGGTCTTCTCATGACGGAAGACCACCGTCTCATTCCCCACTTCCAGGGCCCGTTCGCCTTCGCCGATCTTCACCAGTCGGATCGGGGGAGCGGCAGATTCCTCCAGGGCCTGTTTCGCCTCCTCGGAGACGTAGGGACAATCGGAAAGCTCCGCCTGCTTGGCCGCCAGCTTCATGGCGAAGGCCAAGCAGGTGGGGTATCCGCACTCCTTGCAGTTCGTCTTCGGCAGCAACTTGTATATGGCCAGGCCGGACAAAGCCATGGTGACTCCTTACCTCACTTACCCATCAGGTCGGATATGGAGCTCTGCACCAGGGCCATGGAGTCCGGGTGCCGCAGCACCACGATATCGGCCCCGCTCTGGAGCAAGCTGGTGGCGGTGACGGTTTCCCATAGCACCGCCCGCCGTTTCCAGTCTCCCCATTCCAAGGGGACCTCTTCGCCCACCCGAGACTCTTTCTGGCGCCAGGCCTCGTATCCCACCAGGCACAGCATCGGCTGCTGAGTCATCTCATCGCCCTGAAGGGCCGCCAACCGCAGCCGCTCCATCACCGAGTAGGTGTACTCGATGCCGTAGCCCAAGGCCCCGGTGGTCGGGTCCATGAGGACCCGATCCAGGGGAAGGTTCATGTCGCGGATAAGAATGTTGAGCTGCTTGGCCAGGTTAACGTCAATCGGGCTGGAGGCGATCACCAAGTGCCCGTTCGCCAGAGCGGCGGCCACGATGGTGCGGTAGTTGTCATCCTCACATAGGCCCAAGGCCACGCGCTCGCCGGCCGTGGCATCGGCCACCGCCAAGAGCAACTCATTGTCCCGCTCGGCCACCCCCGGCCCGATGACCGCTAGAGGCAAACCGCAAGCGGCCAGCACCGCCCGGCAGCGCGAAGCCAGATCGTCGGCCTTGGTCTCCCCGTCCTGGACCCGGAGCACCACCAGGTCGGCCCCCACTTCCTCTGCCTTGGCCGCCCAGGCTGCCGGATCGCTCCACACGTCTCCCCAGGCTTCCTGCAACAGAGGCGCCCAACCGGTTGGCTCCCGTTCAGCGATCTCCATCGCCACCACCGGCCGATGGGGCATGTCGCCCTCGAACAGCAGGAAGGGCAGTGTGGTCTCGCCACCGACAGTGACCGATCGGCTCCGGGTCCCACCTTCGTCTCCGGTGGCGCCCAACGTCACCTGCCGCACCGCACCCCGATATTTCTCGACCGGCAGATCCACTTTCACCGGCATATAATCATGCTCCTTTGCTGTGCCAACGCTCCCAATCGAAGCGGTGGCGGCGGCGCTAGAGGCTCGTCACTCCGGATA
>JBBQIE010000186.1:0-5422 GCA_038324625.1 Anaerolineae bacterium
ACCAGCCAGATACCCGGCTTCCAATGGTAGATCGCAGAGGGGGCTGCGTGAGGGGGGAAGGAGGTGAGGGGCACCCCTCGATGGGTGCCCCCGATCAGGCTAGCAGCCGGCGACCTCGCAGAAGCGCTCACCCACGAAGTCCCAGTTGACCACGTTCCAGAAGGCCTTGATGAAATCGGCGCGGACATTCTGGTACTTCAGGTAGTAAGCGTGCTCCCAAACGTCGCAGACCAGGAGCGGGGTGACGCCCCACTGAGTGAGGTTCTGGTGCTTCTCGCACTGGAGAATCACCAGCTTGCCGTCCAGGGGTCGGTAGGCCAGGATGCCCCAGCCGCTGCCCTCCACCGCCGCGGTGGCGGCACTGAACTCGGCCTTGAAGGTGTCGAAGCTGCCGAAGTCCTTGGCGATGGCCTCGGCCAGGTGGCCGGACGGCTTACCCTTGGCTTCGCTGGTGGGGCACATGTCCTCCCAGAAGAGGGAGTGCAGGATATGGCCGGAGCCGTTGAAGGCGGCGTCCTTCTCCCAGTGCTTGATGAGAGAGAAGTCCCCGGCCTTCCGGGCCTTCTCCAGTTCATCCTCGGCCTTGTTTAGTCCGGTCACGTATCCCTGGTGGTGCTTGTCGTGATGAATGCGCAGGGTACGCTCATCAATGCTGGGCTCTAACGCATCGTAGGCGTAGGGCAAAGACGGTAACTCGTGTGCCATGTCACTAACCTCCACAAAACCACTTGGATGCCGCGGGCCACGCCGGCCAATCCCGCGTCGCCCCGACTCAACACCAGTCATTATAGGCCATGCTCCTCACTCCTGTAAAACCGATTCCGCCCCGAAAATGAGACGCATTCCCGCCCCTACCTTCGCGTCTTGGCGTGAGACTCTCCTGCCCCGGGGCTCCGCGGCGTTGATTGATGTACAATATTCCGGTGAACTGGA
This sequence comes from Anaerolineae bacterium, assembly GCA_038324625.1. GTDB lineage: Bacteria > Chloroflexota > Anaerolineae > DRVO01 > DRVO01 > JBBQIE01. The sequence continues at coordinate 934 of JBBQIE010000186.1, forward strand.
GCCGCCCACCGGGCGCGCGCCTCCACCCCATATCCACTTCCGAGGAGGACTATATGGCGACCATGACCTCGCGCCAGAGAGTAGCCACGGCCCTGAGACGGGAGCAGCCGGACCGCGTGCCCCACTGTGAACTCGGGGTGGACCGGGCTCTGGCGCAACAACTGCTCGACTGGGGCGCTCCCCTCAGCCAGCGCGACGACCTGGAGCAGAACCCTTACACCCTGGAGGAGGAGACCGCCATCGCCGATTTCCTCCACCTAGACAACATCCACTACGTCATCCGGGCTCCGGTCTACGCTCAGAAGGTCCCGGGGATGGACGGCCGCCTGTTCTACGGCGAAGGCCTGATCCGCACCCCGGCGGATATGGCCATGATGGACCTTCCCGACCCCCGGAACGAGGCCCTCTACGACGGCGCCAAGCGCTTCGTGGACGGCAAAGGCGACTACTCCTGCTGGTTCGTGACTCGCTTGGGCATCTTCCCCACCCTGCTGGGAATGGGCACCGAGACCTTCAGCTTCGCCCTCTTCGAGAATCTCCCCTTCCTGGAAGAGGTACTGGACCGCTACACCGACTGGACGGAGGCGGTGGCGGAGCGGGTGTGCGGCCTGGGCTTCGACGTGTTCGTCAGTACCGATGACATGGCCTTCAAGAGCGCCCCCTTCTTCTCCCCTCAGGTCTTCCGCGAGATCGTCATGCCCCGCTTCCGGCGCATCGGGCGCCAGGTGACCCTCCCCTGGATCATCCACAGCGATGGGAACCTGGCCCCCTTCGTGGATGACCTCCTGACCCTGGGGATCGCCGGCCTGCACCCCAACGAGAAGGGAGCCATGGATATCCGCCAGATGAAACGCCAATACGGGGATCACCTCTGCATCCTCGGCAACCTGGACCTCAACATCCTGGGGTTGGGCACCATCCAGGACGTGGACGACGAGGTGAGGGGCCTGATCCGGGATGTGGGGCCGGGTGGAGGCTACATCATCACCAGCGGCAACAGCCTGGCCGGCTACCTCAAGCCCGAGAACGTCATCGCCTTCACTCGGGCGGTGGACAAGTACGGTCCCTATCCCTTGACGGTCTGAGACCGGCCCAGACCCGGGAGCCGCTCTGATTGCCCCCGCCTCACCGGCCATGCCATGCACGCCGTCACCCTGAGTGCAACGAAGGGTCTTGCCTGGCACGAGTGAGATGCTTCATTCCGCTGAGGAGCGCTTCATTGATCATGACGTGAAGAGCGATAACTGGTAGGGGCGAATACAAGATTCGCCCTCGGGTGGCCAGGCGAATACAAGATTCGCCCCTACGGATGGCGTTCATCGGCTCTGGGCATGACGCCGGGAGGCATGGGGTTCTCAGCATGACGGAAAGATGAGCGTTTGTGAGGGGGGGCCAACAACACCCTTGACGGTCTGAGGGACGTGCGGGAGTGTGCCGCCACCCTGAGTCATTTGACCGGGTGCCCACCCACCCGTATACTCGACCAACCCTTCCGACCGGCGCGGTAGCCGCTCGGGAGGGATAGCAACCTTCAAAGGCGAAGATCGGTGTGGTGCCAGCAACGGGGCGACAGGTCGTCGCCCCGTTTTCGCATTAACAAACTTGGGTTAATAACGGCGACGGGGCCGATGACAAAGAAGGAGAAGAAGCGATGGCCGGGACGGATACCAAGCTCAACGTGCTCCTCATCGGCGGCGGCATGATCTCCGAGGAGGTGGTGCTGCCCACCGTCTTCCAGGAACAACGCGACGGCCGGGTCGGCGAGGTCCTCATCGCCAGCCGCCGGGCCAAGACTATCCAGCACCTGCGTGAGGTCTTCCCCAACCGGACCTTCCGCGGCTTCCCCGATCCCGACGTCGTGCCGGCCGACGCTAGCCGGCCGGAGGCCTACCAGGAAGCGCTCGCCGCTCTCAAGGCCCCCGGGGTCGTCATCGTGGCCACCCCCGATCACCTCCACACCCCCATGATCCTCGCCGCTCTCGACGCCGGCTTCGACGTGGTAGTGGAGAAGCCCCTGTGCCTCAAATCCGAAGAGGCCTGGACCATCCAGGCGGAGGCGGAGAAGCGGGGCGCCTACGTCTACACTGACTATCACAAGCGCCACGACCGCGCCGTGCGGGCCCTCCGCCACCGCTACCGCCAGGGCTGGCTGGGCCAGATGCTCCACGGCCACGCCTGGATCGAGGAGCGCCGCGAGATCCCCCTCAAGCACTTCAAGCTCTGGGCCCACGAGAGTTCTCCCTTCGAGTACGTGGGCGTTCACTACGTTGACGTCTACTACTACGTGACCGGCCTCAAGCCCAAGCGGCTGGTGGCCTTCGGCCAGAAGAAGTTCCTCCCCACCCGCGGCAGTGACGCCTTCGACGCCGTGCAGGCCACCATCGAGTGGGAAGACGACTCCGTCCTCTGGGTGCAGACGGCCTGGGTCAACACCCAAACCAACAGCGCCCTCACCAACCAGGGCTTGCAGGTGCTGGGGACCGAGGGCGAGTACTGGGCCGACCACAAGGCCCGTAACCTCCACTTCGCCACCGAGCGCGGCGGCTACGAGGACTACAACCCCAACTTCTACAAGGCCTACGACTCCTGGGACCACGAGGGCGAGGTGGACTGGGTGGGCTACGGCTACGACAGCATCACCCAAGGGCTGAACGATATCCGGGCCCTGTACGACGCCACCGCCGACCTTCAGGGCGAAGCGCGGCTGGACCGCCGGCGGGAGATCATCACCGAGTTGGCCGAGACCCGGCCCCTCCCCATGCAGGCCCTCATCGGCACCGCCGTCAAGGAGGCGGTACGGCTCAGCATCGCCAATAACAGCGCTTACGTCGGGTTCGATGAGCGCCTGTACCCGGTGCTCCTATAGGTTATACTGACTCGCTCCCAGCTAACACTGGCCGGCGCACGCAGGATTGAGCCTAGGTTCAAAGAGGAGAAAGGGAAGGAATGGCAGCCAGTTTCGATCTCACCCCGCGGGAGGTGCCCCGCGTCAATACCCCCTATCGTCGCATCGGCACCAAGATGCCGGTGCCGGAGTCCCTCAGCGTCCTAGAGACACTGCACCGCTACGAGCCCCTGGCCATGACCGGCCAGCCCCCGGTAGTCTGGCACAAGGCCGAGGGATGCCAAGTCTACGATCGCTACGGCAACATGTGGCTGGACTTCAGCAGCGGAGTGCTGGTGACCAACGCCGGCCACTCCGCCCCGGAGGTCACCCAGGCCATCATCGCCCAGGCCAACGCCGGCCTGCTCCACAACTACTGCTTCCCCAGCGAGCAGCGCGCCCTCCTGGCCCAGACCCTGGCCGAACTGGCACCCGAGGGCATGGACAAGGTCTTCCTCCTCACCACCGGGTCGGAGGCCATTGAGAACGCCATCAAGCTGGTCCGCACCTACGGCGAGCACATCGGCGGCGACCGCAAAGTGGGCATCGTCAGCTTCGACCGGGCCTTCCATGGACGCACCCTGGCCGCCCAGCAGGCAGGCGGTATTCCCGCCCTCAAGGAGTGGATCGTCAACCGGGACCCCGCCTTCTACCAAGTCCCCTTCCCGGACGGATTCCGCACCGAGGACACCAGCTTCGACCTGTTCCTCAAGACCCTGGCCGACCAAGGGGTCACCGGGGACATGGTGGCCGGCGTCATCACCGAGAGCTTCCAGGGGGGCGGCGCCGACTTCGCCCCGCCGGAGTACATGCAGGCCCTGCGCCGCTGGTGCGACGACAACCAGGTGCTCCTCATCTGCGACGAGGTCCAGGCCGGGTTCGGCCGCAGCGGCAAGTTCTGGGCCTTCGAGCACTACGACATCGTCCCCGACATGATCACCTGCGGCAAGGGCATCACCAGCTCCCTGCCCCTGGCCGCCGTCATCAGCCGGGCCGAGATCATGGACCTCTACCCGGCCGGGTCCATGACCAGCACCCACACCGGCAACCCCATCTCCTGCATGGCGGCCGTGGCCAACATCAAGCGCCTGCTCGACCTGAACCTGACCGAGCGCGCCGCTGAACGGGGCGCCACCCTTCGCCGCCACCTGGACGAACTCCAGTCCAAGTATGGCCGACTCATCGGCGCCATCCACGGCAAGGGGCTGGTGGCGGGCATCCAAATGGTCCATGAAGGGACCAAGGAGCCGGATGCCGAGCTGGCCCACCGCATCGTGGAAAAGTCCTACCAGAAGGGGCTCCTATTCTTCGCCCCGGTGGGCTTCGGCAGCGGCACCGTCAAGATCTCCCCGCCCCTGGTCATCAGCGACGACATGCTGGCCGACGCCTTCACCGCCCTGGACGAGGCCTTCGCTGAGGCCACCGTGGAACTGGGGCGGTAGAGCCTTCGGGAAACATATCAGCATATGGGGAATGCCCAGAAGGGCGGCGCAGGCGCCGCCCTTCTGGGTTTGCTCCGTACATTGCCTCGAATCTCGTCCCCCTAACCTATTGACTCTCCCGTTACTGGAGGCTCTATACTGGTTTCAGAAGGCCTTCGAAGAG
>JBBQIE010000187.1:0-5369 GCA_038324625.1 Anaerolineae bacterium
TCAGCGGCGGGCATGGCACGGCGGAGTACTACCTGGTCCGCGACTATATGGACGCGGTTCGGCACAACGGCGAGCCGCGCTACGGGATCGAGGCGGCGGTGAATATGTGCGTGCCCGGCCTCTGCGCCCACGAGAGTGCCCTCAAGGGCGGTCAGGCCGTCCAGATACCGAGACTGATCTGAACCGGGAGGGGTTCATCCAATGGAAAAAGTGAGAATGGGAGTGGTCGGAGCCGGCATCATGGGGCGGCTGCACTCGCGAATCGTCCACGAGCATCCGCGCGCCGAGTTGGTGGGAGTCTGCGACAGCAACGGCATCCGAGCCACCGAGTTGGCGGGCCAGTACTCCGTCTTCTCCTGCACCGACATCGGGGACCTGCTCAAGCGGCCCCTGGACGCGGTGGTGGTGGCCGTGCCCGATTTCGTCCACTACGAGCCGGTGATGGCCGCCCTCAACGCCGGGAAGCACGTCCTAGTGGAGAAGCCGCTCACCACCGACGTGGCTCAAGGGGAGGAGATCGCCCGCAAGGTGGCGGAGACCGGCCTGAGCCTGATGGTCAACTACAGCAACCGCTGCATCCCCCCCTATGCGCAGGCCAAGCAGATGATCGCCGGCCGCCAAGTGGGGGACATCCTCTGGAGCTACGCCCGCAAGAACGACACCATCAACGTGGCCACCGACATGCTGGCCTGGTCCGCCGCCAGCAGCCCCGCCTGGTTCCTGGCCAGCCACGACATAGACTACGTTCGCTGGTGCGTCGGCTCCGAGGCGGTGGAAGCCTATGCCACCGGGCAGAGGCGAGTGCTCAGCCAGTTGGGGATAGATACCTACGACGGCATCCAGGCTCTAGTGAAGTTCGAGAACGGCGCCGGGGCCATGTTCGAGTGCGGCTGGGTCTACCCCAACTCCTTCCCCACCACCGTGGACTCGATCATAGAACTGGTGGGCTCCGATGGGGTTATCCATATTGACCGGACCCGCGAGACTCTGGCCGTGGCCAACAAGAACGGCTACCAGTACCCTAAGTCCTCCATGACCATGGAAGTGGCCGGCCGGCTGGAGGGAGCCCTGCCGACCTCGGTGGGCCTATACATTGACTCCCTCATCGCCGGCAAGGAGGCGCCCGTCACCGTCACCGACGGGCTCGAGGTCACCCGCATCGTGGACGCCATCCACCGGTCGCTGGAAACGGGCGGCCCGGCGCGCATCCAGCGGTAGAGTCGCCCCCTGCTACCGATTAGACCACAGGAGAGGAGGGTAAAATGAAGCGGCGATGGACGGCAAACGCTATCGTGATGCTGGCAGTGCTGACCGCTCTCACCACCGTGCTCACGGTGGTGCCGAAGATACCCGTGCCCGGCACCCAGGGCTACGTTAGCTTGGCCGACGTGGGGGTATACTTCGCCGCCTTCGTCTTCGGCCCCGTATTCGGGCTGATCGCCGGGGGCGTGGGCACCGGATTGGCGGACGTGCTCGGCGGCTTCGGCATGTTCGCCCCCGCCTCGCTGATCATACACGGCTTGCAGGGGCTCCTCGCCGGGTACTTGGGCTATCGGGCCCACCGCTCCCGGCAGATCGCCGCCTGGCTCGCCGGCGCCGTTATCATGTTCGGCGGCTACTTCCTGGCCGAGATCACGGTGTATCAGTACGGCATGGGCGCCGCCCTCACCGAGCTGCCCTACAACATCGCCCAGTCCCTGCTGGGCGGCATCATCGCCCTCCCCTTGGCGGCGGCCATCCGGCGCGCCTGGCCCCCCATTGACACCCTGGGCCGGCCCCGCACCTGGGAGGAACGCTGAACCGAGCTACTGAGACCGTCTCCGTCTCCGACCTCTACTACTCCTATCCCCCCCTGATGCCGGGCTCCGGCCCGGTGGAAGCCCTCAGGGGGGTGACCTTTGCCATGCAGAGGGGGGAACTCCTGGCGGTGATGGGGCCGTCCGGTGCCGGAAAGACCACCCTCTGCCTGGCCCTGTGCGCCCTCGTCCCCCACTCCACCGGGGGCACCTTCGGGGGCAATGTCGTCGTCCAGAGCCGGAACACCCGCTCCACCCTGCCGGCGGAGATGTCCGCCCACGTGGGCGTGGTTTTCCAGGACCCGGAGAGCCAGCTCTTCACCACCATCGTCGAGGACGAGGTGGCCTTCGCCCTGGAGAGCCAGGGCCTGCCCCGCGAGGAGATAGGCCGGCGGGTGGACTGGGCCCTGGAGCGGGTGCGCATGACCGAACACCGCCACCGCAATCCCGCCTACCTCTCCGGGGGCCAGAAGCAGCGGGTGGCCATCGCCGCCGCCATCGCCCCCCGCCCGGAGCTGCTGGTACTGGATGAGCCCACCGCCAGCCTGGACCCCGTCGGTGCCCAGGAGGTGATCCAGGTGCTGGCCGACCTCCGCCGCGACCTCGATTCCTCGGTGTTGGTGGTCACCCACGACGCCGAGCTGGCGGGGGACTTCGCCGACCGGCTGCTCCTGCTGAAGGAGGGCCACATCGGCTACGATGGCCCCCCGGCCCAGGCATTCCAGGATCCGGCCCTCCTGGCCGAATACGCCATCCGTCCCCCGGCCCTGGCGGAGCTGTCCGCCTGGCTCACCGAGCACGGGCGACCGGCCCGCTTTCATACCTTCGAGCAGGCGAGCGAGGCCCTCAGCCGGCCCCTAACGACGGCGGACTGATGCCCCTGATCGAAGTGACGGACCTGCACCATTCCTTTCCCGACGGGTGGGATGCCCTGGACGGGGTCAACTTCGCCGTCGAGGCCGGGGAGTACGTCGCCCTGATCGGCCCCAACGGCTCCGGCAAGACCACCCTGGCCAAGCACCTCAACGGCCTGCTCAAGCCCACCTCCGGCCGGGTCCTGGTGGCGGGGATGGACACCGCCCACGGCTCGGTGGCCGCTCTGGCCCGGCGGGTGGGCTATGTCTTTCAGAACCCGGACCACCAGATCTTCTGTACCACGGTGGAGGAGGAGATATCCTTCGCTCCTCGGGCTCAGGGGCTGCCGCCGGAGATTGTCGGCAACCGGGCACAGGAGGAGATGCGAGCCTTCGGCCTGGTGGAGGTCGCCGCCCGGCCCCCCGCCATCCTCTCCCCCGGTCTCCGGCGCAAGGTGGCCATCGCCTCCGTCCTCGCCGCCCAGCCCGACCTGCTCGTCCTCGACGAGCCCAGCGTCGGTCTCGACGCCCATGAGCAAGAGGATGTGTTGGCCCGCGTGAGCGATTACCGGCACGACGGTCGCTCCGTGGTCCTCATCACCCACGACATGGCCCTGGTGACCCGCTGGGCCACCCGCTGCCTGCTCCTCTCCGAGGGCCGCATCTTGGCGGACGGCACCCCCGGGGCGGTGCTCGGGGACTCCTCCGCCCTGGCTCGGGCCGGGATGCGCCCCCCCGCCCTGGCCCGCCTGGCCCAAGCCCTCGCCCCCCTGGGGATGCCGACGGACGCGGTTCAGGTAGAGGCTTTCGGCCGTGCCTACCTGGAACTGGTGGAGGGTCGCTCGTGAACTTCGGCGACCTTTACCTCCCCGGGGACTCCTGGTTGCACCGGGCCGACCCGCGCCTCAAGATGGGCCTGGCCCTGGCGGCTGCCACCCTGCTGCTTTCCTACAACAACCTGTTCATCATGGCCCTCTCCCTCACCGCGGTGGTGGCGGTTCTCCGGGGCGCCGGGGTGCCCTGGGCCCGACTGCGGGCCATCGCCCGGCTGATGGTGCCGGTGGTGATCGTCATCCCCCTCCTCTGGCCCATCTTCTACCAATCCGGCCCCACCATCCTGGTAGTGTGGAAGCTGCGCCTGACTGCCTGGGCCCTGGCCCAGGGCGTGACCGCCGCCCTGCGCATCGTGGCCCTAGGATACGTCTCCATCGCCGTCCTCCTCACCACCGACATCCGGGCCCTGCTCCGGGGTCTGGTACAGGTGGGGCTCCCCTTCGAGGCCGCCCTCACCGTGACCATCGCCCTCAGCTACATCCCCCGCATCCAGCGGACCTACGAGCAAGTCACCGAGGCCCAGATGGCCCGCGGCTTCGACGTCAACGCCGGCAACCTGGTGGTCCGGGCCCGAGCGCGGGTGCCCATCCTGGTGGCGTCGCTGGTGAGCACCTTCCGCTCCGCCGACACCATGGCCCGGGCCCTGGAGTGCCGGGGCTTCGGGCGCACCGACGTGGCCCGTACCTCGTATTTCCGCATCCACTGGCGCCCCTCCGACACCGCCGTGGCCGTCGGCGCCGGGCTGTTCTTCCTCATCGCCCTGTCGGCGAGAGTCGTCCTCGGTTTCGGGTCTCACCCTCTATTGCTCTTGTAGAGCGCCGGACCAGTCCGACCCGTCATGAGCAGCGAGGGGGCAGGGTTGCGATCGGTACCCCCGCCGGCGTTTCGCGTTTTCGCCCCCTTTCGTGTCCTGGTTCGTGTGATGTCAGGCGACGGGAGGGCGGCGGTCTGAAGGCCGCCGCTGAAGGCCTTCGGCCAGGGTAGATGCCACACGGTTTTCTTGGCCGAAGGCCCTCAGCGGGCGCCTTTAGTCGCCCGCCCTCTCCCGCGTCGCCTGCCGACGCTCACCCCAGGGCCACCCCAACCCATTCCATCCTCACACGAACCATGACATTTTCGCCCCCTTTCGCGTCCTTCGCGATCCAAACGCCCGCCCCACCCGAGGACCAAATGGGGCTTTGCCAGGCCCGCCGGCAGGGTGATATGATCACCGTCGCCGTGGACACAGCTACAGTGGGATCTGCCGCAGGACTGCTCGCGCCTATGGTGAGCCTGGCGCTCTCCTCGGCGCTGGTGGCCGTCCTCCGGGATCGTAGCCGTCTGCCGGACCCGACCCTGAGGGCCATCACCGCCGTGGCCATGCTCTTCTCCCTGGTCCTCTTCGCTGCTCAGGGACAGAGCTACGCCGCCCTCGCCCCTTTGCCCCTGGGAACCATCTCCGTCCCCATTCTCGACCTGCGGCTGACCCCCGTGGCCCTCAGCTGGCTGCGGCTTCTCCTGGTCGGCAGCGCCGCCCTGGCCCTGGTGGCCCCCGTGGCCTCCCTGTCCCCGGCATTGCTCCTCCTGAGCATCGCCGGCACCACTTTCATCGCCGGCAGCTTCTCCGCCCTGTGCCTGGCCTGGTTCGTTACCGAGGCCGCCCTGGCCGCTTTCGGCCGTTCGGAGGCCGATTTCTCCGGGCTGGTGCCTCTAGTCTTGGGCTCGACCGCCGTGGTCGCCGCTTTCCTGGCCAGCGCCTCGGACGAGGCCCTGGTCTTGAGTCAGAACTCCCTCTCCACTCTCTCCTGGCTCCTCTTGGTGTTGGCCGTCTTCCTGCGTCTGCGGGTCTGGATTCCCGATTGGGTGGAGGCCTTTGCGGCCCCGGCCCAGACCCTACTGGTGGCGG
>JBBQIE010000188.1:0-5364 GCA_038324625.1 Anaerolineae bacterium
TAGTCCAGTTTGAGAGCCAGGGCCCGGCTCTCGGCGGAGCGATCGTAGTCCACCACCGCCAGGCTCAGGTCGGACACTCCGCGGCCCACCGCCTGGGCCAAGCCGACCAACTGCACCCCGGGAATCACGATCATGAACAGAACCATGAGCCGATCCCGACTCAGCTGGATGAACTCCTTGATGGCCAGGCGACGGATGCGCCCCAGCACGGCCCTCAGTCCACCTGTTTGCGAAAGAGCAGAAGGCTGAGGCCGAGGCCGGCGGCGGCCATGAGTCCCAGCATGGAGATGGGGAAGCGCATCTGGGCGGCGGTGGCGCCCTTGAGGAAGACGGCGCGGGATATGGCCACAAAGTGGGTCACCGGAAGGGAGTAGGAGATGATCATCGCCGAGGTGGAAGCGGTGTTCACCGGCAAGATGAGCCCGGCCAGAAAGAACCCGGGGATGAAGAATATGACCAGCACCAGGAACATGGCCGTCTGCTGGCTGGGTGCGAAGCGGGCGATCAGGAGGCTGATGCCCATACAGGCCAGGTAGAACTCCGCCGACAGGCCCAGGTACAGCCCCAGGCTGCCCCGCAGAGGCACCCGGAACCAGAGGGTGGCCACCGCTACCACCAGAGCGACGCTGACTAGGCCGCTGAGCACGTAGGCCAGTAGCTTCCCCAGTTGATACTCGGCGCCGGTCACCGGGCTGGGCACCAGGGCCTCGAACGTTCCCACCTCCTCCTCCCGCTTCACCGCCAGGGTGAAGGCCAGGATGGGCATGCACAGCACCACCGCCGCCAACCCGGGAACCATGCTCCACAAGGACTTCAGGCCCTCGTTGAACCAAACGCGGGTACGCACCTCCACCGGGGAGGCGATACCGGTCAGGCGAATCCCGTAGGCGACGGTACGCGCTTGCAGGTTCGCCAGGGTCGTCCGGGCCGCTAGAGAATCGGAGGCATCGGCTATCGCCTGCACCCTAGCCGTTCGCCCGGTGTAGAGAGCCTCCCCAAACCCAATGGGTATCGCCAGCACCACATCCGCCTTCCCCGCGGCCAGGTCCGCCTCGGCCTCGGCATAGTTGGCGGCCGTTCGCCGGACGCTGAAGGCGCCGCCGCTGGTGATCGTGCCCACGTAATCGCGTGAGGCGGCGGAGCGATCCTCATCCAGCAGGACCAGAGTGGCTCGCCCGGCATCGGTGGCGAAGAGATAGGAGAGTATCAGGAGCAGGAAGGCCGGAGAGAGCGTCACCAGGAAGAAGATTCGAGGGTCGCGGGTTATGTGACGCCATTCCTTGCGGGTTATGGCCCAAAGCCGAAAGAACGAGAACACGGCTCACGTCCTATCCTAACGCTCACGACAACCATCGTCCGTCTATGGACCTACTGAATATACACTGTGACTATCTTGTCGAGCATTATTGGCGCCGGACCGTGTCCCCGGCGGGCCTTCCCTCCCCTCGAACGAAGAGCGCGGGGGCCACAGCTGTGGCCCCCGCGCTCACAAGCACTCGATCCGGGGAGGAATCAGCCCCTGGGCAGCTTCCACTTGGGAGGCTCGGGATCGGCCTCAGTCAGACGTCCGTAGGTCTCCGGGCGCCGCAGCCCCAGGTAGGCTTCCTTCAGGGTGGGGTAGCGCTCCTTGAGTTCGCCGGTGTACCAGGTGTCGTAACCGGCATCCAAGTCAAGGTCGGCGATGGCCAGGCCCGGCCGGTGGGAAGTATCGGCCAGGGTACGGCCGTAGGGGTCCACGATGCGGGAATGCCCCATGGACCTTCCGGAAAGGAAGGGCTGCATCACGAAGTGGGAGGAGGCGACGTATACCTGGTTGTCAATGGCTCTGGCGTTGACGATGGACTCGATATGGTCGCCGGTGTAGTCCAGGCACATGGTGGGCCAGAGAAGCAGGTCGGCCCCGTCGAGAGCATAGATGCGCCACATCTCCGGGTAGTGAATGTCCATGCAGATGCCGATGGCCACCCGTCCGAAATCACAGTCAAACACCGGGTAGCCCAAGTCACCAGGGAGCACCTCGGCCCATTCTCCGGGAGCCAGGTGCATCTTGCGGTACTTGCCCACCAGCTCTCCCTGCAGGTCCAGCAAGACGCCGGTGTTGTAGACCTGGTCGCCGTCGCGCTCCCGCTGGCTGTAGGCCACGTAGATGTTGTTGGCCCGCGCCCGCTCGGCGAAGCGTCCCAGGGTCTCCCCTCCCGGGATGGGCTCCGGTAGCTCCGCCACCATGTCGGGTGAGCAGTCCACCACATCGGGCTCCTCCGGTAGGAGGATTAGGTCGGCCTTAGCCTCGCCGGCCCGGTCAATCATCTCCAGGCACCGTTCGATGACCGGACTGGGGTATCCCCGCCCGGCGTTGATCAGGACGCTGGCGGTCGCGATGCGCGCCGATCTCATTGTCCGCTTCCCTCCACCTTCAAGGTCACCGGGTCGGTCAAGTCCACCGTGGCCCGGATGACGCCATGACCGGCCAACATGGCCGGGGTCACCACTCCATCCACCACCAGTCGGGGACAGCGCTGGAGGGCCGGGGGTAAGGTTATGTCGAGAGTCAGTTGGCGGCAGGCCACCGGCTCCGGCACGTCCTCCAGCGACAGGTCGAACACGGTGGCCCCGTCGCCATCCCGGTGCGCGGCGATGCGCGCCTGCCTACGGCAGAGGATATAGTCGGTGATCTCCTCCACCGTGGCCATCCACACCTCCGAGCCGCCCATCTCCAGCAGCGCCTCCAGTCGAGCCCGGTGCTCGTGGATGTAGACGTCCTTGTTCTCGTGCGGTATGTGGGGCGAAGGGCAGTGGCAGTAGTCAATCACCCAGGCCGAGCGAGATCGGGCCTGAGCCAAGCGGTGGTAGGGATCGAAGGCCGCCCATAGGGGCCCGAACCCCTGGTGCAGGTTGGCGGCCCGGTTGAGAAACCAGAGGTCACCGTCCGGGGAGTTGACGTCATCGGTCACCCCCAAGGCGCAGAGGTACCCCGCCTCCTTGAGAGCCTCGATGATGACCGGTTTCATGTTGTTGTTGTCCCCGGGGGCGGTGTAGGCCACCACTCGGGCCCCGATGGCCTCCTCCAGGACCTTCTTCGCTTGACGAACCTCCGTCTCCAGATCGGCGGCCACGTCCCCGTGGGACCAGGAGTGGTTGCCCACTCCCCAGCCCATAGCGATGAGGTCCCTCAGTTCGGGCCCGCTCATGTGGCGGTAGCCGTTGTAGCTGGAGGCCCCGATCTTCCGGACCGTGCCCAGGTGCCCGACCACCACCTCGACGTGGCCGGGGATGCCCAGTTCCTGGTGTACCGGGATGGTGTAGTCGTACAGCTCGATCAGCGCCTCGTCGAAGGTGACACTGTAGGCCCAGCGCTTGCCGTGTTTCCAGGTGCAGGGGGTGATAGTCAGATCCATGTACTCCCGTACTCCTCAGCCAGCAGTGTCAGCAAACGCGATCTGGGAGATCTTCCGAAGCCCTTCCCCGCCTATCGGCACCATGTCGGTGCGAGGCTACAGGGTCTGGAGGAGTTGCATAAGCCGATCGCGCCGGTACTCCAAGCGATCCAGTCGCTGGAGGTCACGCCAGGTATCCGCTTCCGCCAAGGTGCCCTCCCGGTAGCGCGACTCCATATCCTCGACAGACGAGACCCCATGTCGTCCAGTGATCTCGAACAGCTCGGCCTTGACTTCGCGAAGGCGTTGCTCCAGGAGTATCCGAACCCCGTCCCTCAGCAGCTCATCCTTGGAGACTCGTAGCTCTTCAGCTACCGTATCCAGAAGGCTTTCCGTCATCTCGGCCATATGCGCCTCCCATGGCAGTCGTCCGTCGCGTCTCAGCGCTTGCGCCAGTATAGCATGGAGGCGTCATCGGAAGAGCGCGCCTTTCGACTTCGCGGGGTGTGGCCTGTCCGGCTGCTGACCGATCAGACTCGGTTCCTGTCCGCCACCGTCCTCACGATATCGGCCGCCAACTCACAGTGCTCGCGCTCGTACTTGGCGCAGATGCTGGACCAGCGGATGAAGTTGGCCAGGAAGGACTGCGCTTCGGGGCAGTTGTCCCCACTGTACTCGTACTCCCGCGACGCCGGGGGCATGCTGAAGGGATACTCCTTCTCGGCCGCCTGCCGCTGCAGGAAGGTGCAGGCCGCCGGCATCAGGTAGTACTTCCCCAGCCCCGCCCCCGGAATCCCCTCCTCCGCCACCTGACTGGCGAACTCCTCGGCGTCCACCCGGAACCGCTCCGGCTCGATGCTGAAGCCGGTCATCCAGGCGGAGTAGGTGGTGACGTAATCCGGTATGGCCAAAGGAACGACCCCGGGGATCTGCCCCAGGAGCTCGGTCAGGTAGCGCACGATCTCGTCTATGTGCTCCACCTGCTCATCTATGATCTCCATCTGCCCCAGGGTGATGGCAGCGGTGCAGGCGGGCATCCGGTAGGCGTAGCCCCGCTCCGTGTGCAGCCGGCCGAAGTGTTCCTTCATCTGCGCCCCCCGGCTCTGGCCGATGAAGCGCATCCGCTCCGCCAACTGGTCGTCGTCCGTGACCACGCACCCCCCGGTATCGGACCCCAGGGTCTTCTCCGGGTCGAAGCTGAACCCACCCGCCTGAGCCAGTGTCCCCGCCAGCCTCCCCTGGTAGCGGCCCATCACCGCCTGGCAGGCATCCTCGTACACGAACAGGTCGTGCCTACCGGCCAACTCGTTGATGGGGTCCATGTCGCAGAAGAGCCCGGTCTTATGCACGCAGAGGATGGCCCGAGTCCGATCGGTAATGAGGGGCTCAATAGTGGCCGCGCTCATATTAGGGCTGCTCGGATCGGTGTCGGCGAACACCGGGATGTAGTTCTCGGCGCACAGCCCCATGATGGTGCCGTAGTCGGTGATGGGGGAGACGATGATCTCGTCGCCTGGCTCGAAGTCGAAGGCCGCCGCCAGGATGGCCAGGGCCGGGGTGCATCCGGGGGTGCCGATGCAGTGCTTCACCCCCAGCTTCTCGGCGAAAGCCCGCTCGAAGCGGGTCATCATATCCACCGTGAACCCCGACTCGACTACCTCCGCAACGTACTTCATGCAGTTGGGGCCCATCTCCCGCGGGAAGGGCGTAGGCAGCTTCCCCCGCTCCCCCAGGTGTGCCGCCGCCCCGTATCTGGCTCTCTGTACCGGTGCCGTCTTCTCGCTCATGTCTATCGCTCCCCTTCCCGGGCGCAGCCCGAGACTCTCGAGTTCCCCTGCTGTTCTTCTTTCTTTGCGCCTTCGCGTCTTTGCGTGAGACTCTCTCTCCACTGTCCCCTGTAAGGCCAGTGACGGTATCCGGCCGCCGCGTCGCTGATCCCCCGCGGGTTATCTTCCCGTAGTTCTCTGTGTCTCCGTGCCTCTGTGGCTAT
>JBBQIE010000189.1:0-5343 GCA_038324625.1 Anaerolineae bacterium
TTACGGGCGAACTCGTTGGGGAGGACGCCCTTGGCGCCCAGGGTGCGTATGATGTCGGCGTAGGTGGCCGGCTTGTCCCAGCCCCGCGCCGCGATCACGTGGTTGCCGATGTCGAGTAGACTCTCGATGGCTACTTCCAGGGCTCTCTCAGCGGCATATTGGTGGAGAGTGTCCGCCCCGAGGGCTCGACCGGCGCTGACGGTCTCCTCTCGAATGTATTCTAGGAGCGACAGAGCCTGGTCCAGCTTGGCCAAGCGATCGTCAATGACGTCACGCCGGATGGGCATGGCTTTTCTCCCGAAGGCGCCGGTAGAGATACGAGCGATAGGTCCGGCGCAGGTGCTCGGTATCTAGGTATTGAGCCACCGTCCATTCCTCGAAGCGCTGCCGGAGGTCGTCATCCTGATTGAAGATAATCGAGCCTTCAGAGATCACGGAGAAGCGAAGTGCCGGTGGGGCCGCATCCAGGATCACCACGTCCACGGGGCCGCCGCCCAGGGGTTCGATCTCAGCGGCTATGTCCCCCGCGAGACCCAGTGCCTCCCACTCCGGCAACTCGCGGCCCAAGAGCACGGCAACATCGAGATCGCTGAGCGGGCCCGCTTCTCCGCGCGCCACCGACCCGAATATGTAGGCGACCCGGACGCCCAGGTCGGCCAGAGACTCCATGGCCGCGTCGGCTACTCTCAATGTGACCAAGACCACTGCCCTCCTGAGTCCCATGTTAGGTGAACCCCACGGTCAGGGCAACCGCTCAGGGCTGGGCGACGAGGCGTTTCTGCATTTTCATCATTGTTCATCAGGGCCGAGCGGGCTTCCAAATGCGGACAGCCCACTGGCCACTAACCACTCACCGAGGAGCCACGCATGGCCAACCTACTGGCAATCCTGGGAAGCGGCCGGAGCCAAGGCTACACCGCCGGCCTGCTGGACGCGGCCGTCGCCGGGGCCCGGTCCGTGGCCGGGGTGGAGGTGGAGACAGCGCACCTGCGCCGGTACCGCTTCGGCCCTTGCACCAGCTGCTTCGCCTGCATCCGCTGGCCCGGCTCCGGGTGCGTGCTCCCGGACGACATGGGCGAGAAGGGACAAGGCCGGCTCTACCGGAAGGTGCAGGCGGCCAACGCTATCCTCTTGGTGGACGCCGTCCACCTCTGGGGGCCGACGGCCTACGCTCACCTCTTCTTCGAGCGGCTCTACCCGTTCGTCTGGACCGGGGAGCTGAACGGTATGCCTTTCGTCTCCGTCTCCTGCGCCTCCAACCAGGGGATGCAGCACCTGGCCCAGGAGGAGATCTGCAAGTGGGCCCGGGGCAAGGGGATGCGCTACGTCGGCGGCCTGGCCGTCCACGTGGTGGATTACCGGGCGGGGCTGGAGCAGGCGGAGGCCCTGGGGGCCGACCTGGCTCGGGCGGCGCTGAAGGACGCCGAGGGCCGGGAGCCGTTCCGCGACGAGGCCGACCGCTTCCTGGCCTACGCCGACGAGCCCTTCGATCTGGCACGGACCTACCTGGAGAACCTCACCCAGGGCACCATGCGCCCGGAGGCCGGCCTGCCCAAGCTCGGGCTGGACAACGGCACCTTCGCCCCGGGGACGGAGGCGGCCGAGGAGGCCGGGAAGGCGCAGGCGGCTCTCGTCTCCGCTTTGGCCGCTTGGGAGATCGGGGATCGGACTGCCTGCTTGCGGCACCTGGCGGCGGCCTCCTCTCGCTGGACCAACGCCACCTGGCTGGCCCTGCTCCAGGACAAGGTAGTCGGTGCCGCCAAGCCGGCCGCCTACAAACCTACCATAGAAGACTCGTAAGTTTTCTTAATCTACAGCCTATTGACCAGACTTCGAAGGCGTGGTATACTCTTTTCATCATCGGAAAGCGAAAGTGATCCGATGAACAGGAGCCTCGGGAAGTTGAGTACGTTCAACCGGAGGACTCCGGTCGAAAAGGCACTGAAGTTGGTCATCACCCTGGAAGGGCCCTAGCGAGAACCGAAAGGAAGTCGTTAGGCAGCGGAAAGGGGATGCTTGACCGTCAAGGCCGACTCCGAAGAGCGGAGATGGGAAACCATCCGAGCTGGAAGGATTGGAGCGGAGGTCAAGAAGCACGACGGCAAGTCGGCGAAAGCTGATGAGCAGAAGTGGGAGCCAACGTAGGGTTACCTGCCAGGGTAAGTAGACCGGAAAGAAACCAGGTTGAAAGGAAAAGCTAGCCGGGGTTCCTGCCTTTAAGCATGATCCAAGAGACTCCACCAGTCTCTTGGATCATGCTCTTCGTTTGCCCCGAGCGTGCCTCGGCTTGGGGGCCGCTTCCGGTCCCCAGGGTCAGAGCCAAGAGCGTCATGCTGAGAACCCCATGTCTCGCGGAGGCATGTTGGAAGTCCATGACCGTGATCCGTAGGGGCGAATCTTGTATTCGCCCTCGGTGGCCTGGGCAGACGCAGTGGTCTGCCCCTACGAGTTATCCCCCGGTACGTCATGAGCAATGGAGCGCTCTTCAGCGGAGTGAAGCATCTCGCTCGCGCAGGCCAAGACCCTTCACTGCGTTCAGGGTGACGTTATTGCGTTCAGGGTGACGTCATTGCGAGGTGTTGAGACACACCCTTTGCCCTTCACTCGTAGAGGCACTCCCGAGCCGCATCCGCGTAGGCTTGCAGGTTGGCGGCGCTGGTGTCGAAGAAATGGTCCGAGGGGGAGATGATGTAGCCGCCCCCGGGGCCGAGAGCCCGGAACAGCCGGTGGACCTCGGCCCGGATCTCCTCCGGGGTGCCGGCAGTGAGGACATTGTGCTGGTCCAGCCCCCCGATCAAGGCCACCTGGCCCCCGATGCGCTGCTTGATCCCCTCGGCGTCGGCGTCCCCACCCACCCCGGCCGGGGCCAACGTCTCCGAGGCATCGCACTCATTGGCCGTGATCAGGTCCAGGATGGGCATCATCCCCCCGCAGGTGTGGTAGACCACCCGGTGGCCGGCCTCATGCAGGGCCCGGTGGATCTCCCGGTCGTAGGGGAGACAGAACCCCTGGAAGATGGTGGGGGAGATCACCGTGGAGGAGGCGGCTCCGCCCCCGGTCTCCACCAGGTCCACCGGCAGGTCCCGGAGGCTTTCCTCCACGTATTGCACCTTCTTGTCCGTCAGGACCCGCAGCAACTCATGCACCCAGGCCGGGTCGTCGTAGGTGGCCATGATCATCTTTTGGGTGCCGTGGAGCTGACAGGCGTGCTGCCAGGGGCCGCCCTGATCCCCGAAGACGAAGGCCCGGACGATCCCGTCCTCGCCAACCTCTTGGTAGAGGGCCCGGGTGGGCTCCGGGTCGAGAAGGGGGATGGGCATGAAGCGCGTCACCAGGGGCATGTCCTCGGGCCGCTTGATGATGGGTTCCACCACCCACTGGGTGCGGTCGTCCGCCTCTAAGAGTTGAGTGAGGATGCCATCGGGGGTCTCGATAGTGACCTCGGTGACGGTGTTGCCGGCGTCGTTCCGGTGGGTCCGGCTCTCCACCCGCCATTCGGTGGTGCTGGTACGGGAGTAGACTGGGGGCGCGACCACCGCCGCGTCCAGCCCGAAGCGCCGGAAGGCCGACAGCGCCGAGATGCCCCCCAGGAAGTGGTCTAGGTGATAAGTCTGCCACTGATGCACCGAGGCCGGGAGCCGGTCCGGCACCTCGCGGCTGAGCGCCGCCAGCATTCTCTCTTTCGAGGTCATCGTCTTCGGCACCGTGCGCCCTCCCCGAGCCCAGGCTTGATGCCGATTGTACTCGGCGGCGCCGGGAGCCGCCACAGTTCGTCCAGTTCCGCTGGGGGCCGCGTACCGTCCGAAAGTCGACGCACTCCGCTTCGAGCAACGGCCAAGAGGGTGTGTCTCGTTTTCGGGGCAGAATTAGCTCACAGACCCTCGAAGCCGTCACCCCTTCGGCAGGCTCAGGGCAGGCTCTGAGGGAACCGAAGGGTCTCACCTCGCGTGGACGAGATGCTTCACTCCGCTGAAGAGCGCTCCATTCAGCATGACGGGCGTGGGCCTGACATTGGTACCGAAACCGGCCCCCAAGTTGAGACACACCCGGCCAAGAGGATCTCTGGCCGGTCATCGAGTCGAGGTCTACAATGGTCTGCATGGAATGGGACAAAGCACTGGATGAGCGGCTAGGTCGGGGGAAGTCGGCACGCCTGGCCTTGCTGAAGGTCTTGGAGGAGACAGCCGGGGCTATCCGGCCCGAAGACCACCCCGAATGGGCCATGACCGAGGATGTGGCTGCCTGGGTAGCAGACCACCGCCGGGAAGACCCGAATCGTCGCGAGCTTTCGACAGGCTAGACCGCCAGGTCCACCTGCTGCATGGTGCCCACGGTGCCGCTCTCCCCCACGTACAGCCCGGTGCCGGCCACCCGGCCCAGGGTCTGGTTCCCCCCACCCTTGACGTCGAACTTGGTCTCGACTCGATCCAGGTAGATGGCCCCCACCCCGCTGTCCTTCAAGGATCGCAGGGAATCGGCGCCGGAGGCGTCCTTGGTCCACACCAGGAGCTTCTCGGTCACCGAGTCCCGTTCGTCCAGCCAGCGGTTGCCGTCCTCGTCGTAGCCGGCCAGCTCGGCGAAGCCGTCCCCGGTGGTGGGCCCGAACAGCTCCGAGCCGTCGTTCACCACCCCGTCGCCGTTGCGGTCCAGGACCAGGAAACCGGAGCCGGCCCCCACGAATGACACTTGCTCTTCGGTCCCATCGGCATCGAGGTCGAAGTCGAACTTGCCCTCGGTGAGCTCGGTGGCGGCTCCGTCGAAGTTGATCACCAGCGGGTCCACCAAGGCGGCATCCCCCAGTTGCAGGCGGACCGACTCTTGACTGACGAACTCGCGCGCCATCACCAGGTTGACGTCGAAGCGGATCTCCTGTCCATCCCCGGTGTTGATGACTCCATTGGCGGTGAAGGCGGTGGTCTCCGCCTCCCGGTAGGTCTCCTCCAGCTCGTACTCCAGCCCCCAGCCCGCGGACGCGGGAGCCACTGCGGCAGGCGGGGCTCCCGCGCCGGCCTCCTCCTCCCGACATTCCGGCATCCGGAAGACCTTCACCTTGACCCCGAGAAGCTCCTCGGCGATGTGCTTCAGCATCCGGGTGCGGGCGTCCAGGGAGACGTCGCCCTCTTCATCCTCGTCGGTACGCCGCTCCTTGCCGCGGATGCGGTGATGTCCCGCCCGGTGGGAGTGGTGGGCGGAGCGGCCGCGAGATACCGACCGTGTCTTGGGGGTGTCGAACTGGCGCGCCGAGGCGGGCTCAGCCCCCGGGGCAGTCTCCCGGTCCACCCGGCCCTCGCCGGATAGGGAGACTTCATCGGTGGTGGTGGGCGGCGCCTGAGGGCTGGAACC
>JBBQIE010000190.1:0-5340 GCA_038324625.1 Anaerolineae bacterium
CCCTCCGGCAGTTGTCCGTTCGCCGTCGCGATCCTGGCCTCCGGCACCAGGTTCCGCAGACGATTGGCCACTCCCTCGATACCCATTACCCGATCGTGAACCACGAACACCTGGCCACCCCGGGCCAGTTCCCGGCGGATGGCCCTCTGCACCAGGGAGTCGTCCCACTGGGAGACCTGCGTCCACACCGCCAGCCGGTCCTCGGGAGGCGTGTCTATGGTGCTCATGTCCCGGAGCCCACTCAGGGCCATGTGCAGGGTACGGGGGATGGGAGTGGCGGTCATGGTGAGCACGTCCACTTCCTTGCGGAGTTTCTTCAGGTGCTCCTTGTGCCGCACCCCGAAGCGCTGCTCCTCATCCACGATCACCAGGCCCAGGTCCTTGAACTGCACGTCCTTCTGGATGAGCCGGTGGGTGCCGACGACGATGTCCACCTCTCCTCGTTTGAGCCGCTCCAGGACCTCATCCTGCTGCTTGTCGGAGCGGAAGCGGGAGAGCATCTCCACCGTGACCGGGAAGATGGCCAATCGGCGCTGGAAGGTGTCGAAATGCTGCTGCGCCAGCACCGTGGTCGGAACCAGGATGGCCACCTGCTTGCCGTTGGTCACCGCCTTGAAGGCCGCCCGCAAGGCTACTTCCGTCTTTCCGTAGCCCACGTCCCCGCAGATGAGACGGTCCATGGGGCGGGGCCTCTCCATGTCCGCCTTGACCTGGCCCAGGGTCCGCAACTGGTCCTCGGTCTCCTCGTAGGGGAAGGCTGCCTCCAACTCGTGCTGCCAAGTGTCGTCGGGGGCGAAGGCGTGCCCGCGAACCATGCTCCGGGTAGCATATAGCTCCAGCAGCTCGTCGGCGATCTCCTCGACCGCCCTCCGGGCGCGGCTCTTGGCCTCCTGCCAATCCATCCCGGCCAACCCGCTCAAGCTCGGTTGGGAGTCCCCGCTGCCGACGTAGCGGCTGATCCGATCCACCTGGTAGGTGGGCACGTACAGCCGGTCGGAGCCGGCATACTCGATCTCGAGGTACTCCTTCTCTACCCCGTCCAGGGCCAGGCGGGTGAGTCCGGCGTACCGGCCGATACCGTGCTCCACATGGACCACCAGATCGCCCGGCTCGACGTCAATGGTGCTGACCTCGGGCCGTCGGCGCCCCCTGGCCTGGCGCCGGGGCGGCCGGCTCCAGCCGAATATCTCGGTATCGGTGATGAGGGAGACCCGTGACCCGTCCGGCAGATCTAGGGCCCAGCCCTCCGGGTAGGTCGCCTCTACCAATTGGAGACCCCGGATGGGCTCGGCGATCGCCTCTTGAGTGACCCCCGGGATGCCGCGGTCCCGCAGCATCTCGGCGAACCGATCCGCCTGCCGGGTCACGGCCACGGCGCCCCCGGCCTCGGCGGCCTTGACCATCTCCTCGATGGCTACCCGCACCTGACCCGCCATCCGCGGCACCGGTCGGAACCGCGGTCCCAGCACCGAGTCCGTATGGTCCAGGCCCTGGCCCAGAACCGCCGAGGCTTTGGCGGTCAGGGCCTCGCGCACCGGCTCCCACTCCAGGAGTGGGCTCTTCAGGCCGACGGGAATGTCCCCCACCCCCTCGCCTCGGGAGCGGGACTCCTCCGCTTGGTGCCAGAGGTCCGCGGCCGCCTCATCGGCGAAGAGAAGGTCATCCACCAGCACCATCGCCCCCGGGCCCAAGTAGTCCAAGAGCGTCGCCGGTCGCGGATAGAGGTATCCCAGATAGAGGCCGAAGGCTCGCGGGGCCACCCCCGAGACTAGGTCCTCCTTGTCTGACTCCAGGTCCGCCGAGGCGGCGGCATGGCAACCTTGGCAGTCGAGCCGCGCCACCTGAGCTACCGAATCCGGACTCATTCCGGCAGACGCCTCACTAGCCGGGGTGAGCAGCACTCGGGAAGCAACGCCCAGCGAGCGCTGAGTCTGAGCGTCGAACCAGCGGAGGCTGTCAATCATGTCGCCGAAGAAGTCTATCCGCACCGGGCCGTCGGCAGACACGGGGTAGACGTCCAGAATCCCACCCCGCCGGCTGAAGGTCCCGGGCACCTCCACCACCGCCTCGGCGCGGTACCCACCTCGGCTGAGATACTCGGCCAGGCTCGAGAGCGACTGCTCCCGGCCCGGCCTCAGCACCAACAATCGCTCTCGAACCGTCGCCGGTGGAGGCAATGGGGTCAGCAAGGCCGGGGCCGAGGTGACGACCACCTGGGTCTCGTCCCCTCCTTGAAGCAACGAGGCCAGCACTCGCATCCGCCGTCCCACGGTGGCCTCGCCCCAGGGTATCCTCTCGAAGGGAAGCACCTCCGGAGCCGGGAAAAGGTAGGTGCCCGAGGACCGCCAGAACAGCAGCTCCTCGATCAACTCTCGGGCCCGCTCATTGGTGGCGGTGACGATAAGGGCGGACCCGCTCCGATCTTCGACCAGGGTGGCCGCTATCAGGGCCCGGGCCGACTGCATTGCCCCCAAGGAGCCGACCTTCTCCCCCGATCGGAGGCGCCCGAGCAGGGCATCGTATTCCGGGAGCCGCCGGAGCAACGTGGAGAAGGCCTCGAAGTTGTGCATCAGCTCTTCTGGTTGAACTGGTTCATGGCCGCCTGAATGCCATCGGCCACGAAAGCCTCGACGGCCGTGGCCGCCGACTCCAGGACGGCATCGAACTCCCGCTCCTCGGCAGCGGAGAACGGGGCCAAAACGAAGTCGGCTACTTCGCCGCCATCAGGACGGCCCACGCCGATCCTCAAGCGGGGGAAGCAGTCCGACCCCAGGGACTCTATGATGGATTGCACCCCTCGATGCCCAGCAGAGCTTCCCGATGGTCGCAAGCGCAGCCTACCGAAAGGCAGGTCAACGTCGTCATGGATCACAAGCAGCGCCTCTAGGGGCAGGCCCCAAGTCCGCAACCCCCAAGCCACCGAGCGGCCGCTGAGGTTCATGTAGGTCAACGGCTCCAGCAGGGCCACGCTCTCACTCTTGATCTCACCGACCGCGAACCGAGAGCGGTCCCGCGGCACCCCAAACCGTAGTCGCCACCGCCGGGCCAGGGCCTCAATCACCATGAACCCGGCATTATGTCGGGTGCCTTGATACTGCGGCCCGGGGTTGCCCAGCCCCACCACCAGACGATTTGCCTTGACTTTGGACCCGCCGCCCGAGGAGGAACTCCGGCGTATTCGGCCCAGTACCTCGCCTATAGCCATCTCCAGACACTCCGTGCCAACAGCACCAGGGGCTGACCCTGCGACCAGCCCCTCGCTTAGTGTAACATATTATCGAGCCCGGGGCTCGCTACCGCCTAATGGCGTGATAGAGCAGAAGCACTATCTGCCGCACCAGGGCCAGCACCCCTACCACCGCGAAGGCCCCCACCGCCACCATGGCCCCATTCACCACCGACGAGCTCAGGCCGCTGAAGGCCCCGGAGATCCCGGTAGCATCCAGCACCTCGCTGATCACCCCGCCCACCATGCCCATGAGGGCGTCACCGGTGCCGGAATCGGCATCCGGCACTACCACCTCGGTGGTGCTTCCCACCTCTAGGGTGGGCCGGGTGGCCGGCGGCGAGGGCGTCTCCAATACCGGCATCTCGATCAGCACCGTCGGCGTGGCCGGCAGCAGGGTCGGGGTCACCGTGACCGTCGGGGTGGCGGTGCCGGTGCCGTCCGGGGTAGCGGTGGTGGTGGCCGTCTCCGTTCCGGCCGGGCCGGCATTGGCCACCACGACCTGCCGGACGATGGATTCCTTATAGTTCCCGGTGGTATCCACCACCAACAAGCGAATGCTATAGCTGCCGTCGGGAACGGTACGGGTGTCCCAGCGGGCCAACTCCCCATCCTGGACCTGGTTGCCGTGGGTCTCCCCGATGATGACCCAGTTGGAGCCGGGCTCGAGGGCATACTCCAGCTTGTAGAAGCTGAACCCCGGATGCGTAGCCGTCCCGGTGATGATAGCGACTTCCCTTAGCGTGGCCCCCGGCTGCGGCGAGGTGATTCGGGAGACCGGCTCCTGGGCCGCGGCCACACCGGGATTGAGAAGGACGACGAGAACCCACACCGCCAATGTCAATGACAGGCGGTGCGTGGCCCTCTGATGCCCAGAGATCCTCACGCCTCCCAACCCGGTCCGCACGTGCTTTCGCCGCCCCCTCAATGCCTCTACGACTCCCAACGCCGGAACACCAGCGAGGCATTCTGGCCGCCGAATCCGAAGGCGTTCACCAACACCGTGGAGACGTCCTGCTCGATGTTCTCCCCAATGACGTTGACCGCGCACTCCGGGTCCTTCTGGCGCAGATTCAGGGTGCCGGGGATCAGTCCTTCGTTGATGGCCTTCACCGCCACCACCGAGGACACCGCCCCCGCTGCCCCCAGCATGTGGCCCACGGAGAACTTGTTGGAGGACACCGGTACCTCAGGGTGGTCCTCCTCGAAGACCTGGGCGATGCCGCGGCTCTCAGAGATGTCGTTCAGGGGGGTACCGGTGCCGTGAGCGCAGACATAGTCCACTTCGGCGGCCGAGACCCCAGCCCGTGACATGGCCCCTTGCATGGCCTTGCGGGCCCCGCTCCCGTTGGGATCGGGCGCGGCCACGTGATAGGCATCGGCGGATAAGGCGTAGCCGGCCACCTCCGCCAGGATGCGGGCTCCACGAGCCAGGGCATGGCTCTCGCTCTCCAGTATCAACACCGCCGCCCCCTCGGCCACCACCGTCCCGTCTCGGTCCACATCAAAGGGCCGGCAGGCCAAGGAGAGGTCGTCCCGGCGACGCGATAGCGCCCCCAACCTACCGAAGGAAGCCACCGCCAGGGGGGTGTTCACCGATTCGCTGCCCCCGGCCACCGCCGCGTCCAGTTGCCCGGAGGCTATCTTGTCGAAAGCATCCCCGATGGCCATGCATCCGGTGGCGCAGGCCCCCACCGGGCACAGCACCGGCCCATGCACCCCCAGGACGATGGACACCAGACAGGCGGCCATGTTCCCAATCACGGAGGGTATGAGCATCGGGCTGACCCGACGGGCCCCCTCGGCCGCCAGCACCTGGCTCTCCCGCTCCACCACCGATACCCCGGCGATGGCGGTGCCGATGACGATGCCGATGCGGTCCCGATCCTCCGCCTCCAGGTCCAGGGCGGCATCCTCCACCGCATCCACCGAGGCTCCCACGGCGAACTGGGCGAAGCGGTCCATCCGCCGCGACTGCTGCCGGTCCAAATACTCGGTGGGGTCGAAGTCCTCCACGATTCCGGCCACGGTCGAGGGGAAGCCGGTGGTATCGAACTCAGTGATGTGCTGGATGCCGCACCGGCCGGCGATGAGGCTGTCCCAGAAGGTCGGCA
>JBBQIE010000191.1:0-5334 GCA_038324625.1 Anaerolineae bacterium
AATCCCCCTAATCAAACCTCCCCCACCGACCACGGAGGTGCCACCATGACTCGGGTATCGGACGCCTACACCACCGAGGAACTGATCGCCCTCGGCCCCTTGCCCACCTACGACGGCTCCACCGCCACTGAGGTCGCCTTCCCTCTGGGCGGCATCGGCACCGGGTGCGTCTCCCTCACCGCCCGGGGCTCTCTAGTGGACTGGGAGGTCTTCAATCGCCCCAACAAGGGCTCCATCCTCCCTTACTCCTTCTTCACCCTCTGGGCTCGGGCCGATGGTGGGGACCCGGTCACCCGGGTGTTGCAGGGCCCGCCCACGCCACCTTTTACCGGGGAGGGCGGGGGCGGCTACCAGGGCCTGGGCTTCGGGGTCACCCGCGAGGACGGCTCCGGCCTGCCCCACATGCGCTCCGCCGCCTTCCGGGGCGAGTTCCCCATGGCCGAGGTGAGCTTCACCGATCCCCACCTGCCGGTGCAGGTGCGGCTGGAGGCCTTCAGTCCCTTCATCCCCATGAACCCGGATGAGTCCGGCCTGCCCGTGGCCGTGCTCCTCTACCACGTCACCAACTCGGGCCCGGCCCCGGTGGAGGTGAGCTTGGTGGGAAGCCTCTTCAACGCCGTGGGCTACCCCGGCTCCGGGCCCTTCGTAGGGGGCCACCTGGGGGGTAACACCAGTCGCTATATAGAGGAAGAGGGCCTCCGCGGGCTGCACCTCACCTCCGAGAAGTACCCCGCCGATCACCCCCGCTTCGGCTCGATGGCCCTGGCCACCGACTGGGGGGACACCTTCCACCAACATGCCTCCCTCCGGGCTCCCTGGTTCGATGCCATGCACGACTTCTGGGACCACTTCTCCGCCGATGGCTCCCTCCCCGAGCGGGAGTACCCACCCTCGGACGAGGGCAGCAGCGACGTGGGCTCCCTGGGGCTGCGGGTTCGGCTGGAGCCGGGGGAGAAGGCGGTGCTGCCCTTCTTCATCGCCTGGCACTTCCCCAACTTCGTCAAGTATTGGGGCGGCAATGGCGGCAATGACTGCTGTCAAGACCCGGACCGACCCTCCTGGCGGAACTACTACGCCTCCCAGTGGGACGACGCCTTCGGCGTGGCCCGCTACTACGCCGACCACGCCGACCGGCTCTACGGCCAGACCAGGCTCTTCCACGATACCCTCTTCGCCTCCCAGCTGCCGCCCTACGTCCTGGACGCCCTCTCCAGCCAGGCCTCCATCCTCCATAGCCCCACGGTGCTGCGCCTGACCGACGGCACCTTCTACGGCTTCGAGGGCTGTCACTCCGACGCCGGCTGTTGCGAGGGCAGTTGCACTCACGTCTGGAACTACGCCCAGACTGTGGCCTTCCTCTTCCCCTCCCTGGAGCGATCCCTGCGAGAGGCGGACTACACCTACAACCTGGACGCCAACGGTCACATGGGATTCCGCCTCCAGTTGCCCCTGGGCAGCCCGCCCTCCCAGTACCACGCCGCCGCCGATGGCCAGTTGGGCGGCCTCCTCAAGCTCTACCGCGACTGGCGCCTCTCCGGGGACGACCACTGGCTGCGGCAGTGGTGGCCCAAGGCCAAGAAGGCCCTGGAGTATGCCTGGACCCAGTGGGACGCCGACCGGGACGGGGTGATCGAGGGCATCCAGCACAACACCTACGACATCGAGTTCTCCGGCCCCAACTCCATGATCGGCTCCTTCTACCTGGGGGCCCTCCGGGCCGCCGAGGAGATGGCCCGCCACCTGGGGGAGATGGGAGACGCTGACGAGTACCACGGCATGTTCGAGAGGGGCCGGCAGCGGCTGGACGCCGACCTCTTCAACGGCGAGTGGTACGTGCAGAAACCCGATTGGAACCTCACCCCCAAGTACCAATACGGGGAGGGCTGCCTCTCCGACCAGGTCATCGGCCAGTGGTTGGCCCGGGTCGCCGGCCTGGGCGACCTCCTGGATCGGGAGCATGTCCGGGAGACCCTCCGGTCCATCTTCGCCCACAACTGGCGCACCGACTTCTGGGAGCACCCCAATCCCCAGCGGGTGTTCGCCCTCAACGATGAGAAGGGGCTGCTGACCTGCACCTGGCCCCGGGGCGGCCGGCCGGAGATACCGTTCCCCTATTGCGACGAGGTATTCTGCGGCATCGAGTACCAAGTGGCCTCGCACCTCATCTACGAGGGACTGGTCGAGGAAGGGCTGGCCATCGTCAAGGGGGTACGGGAGCGGCACGATGGTGTCCGGCGCAACCCCTGGAACGAGTTCGAGTGCGGCAGCCACTATGCCCGGTCGCTGGCCTCCTGGTCGGTGCTCACCGCCCTGTCCGGCTTCCGCTTCGACATGCCCAACCGGACCCTCGGCTTCCACCCCTGCTTCCGGCCCGACGACTGGAGCGGCTTCTGGTCGGTGGACGGGGGCTGGGGCCTCTACCAGCAGCGCCTGGAGGTGGGTCGGGGCACCGCCTCCCTGCACCTGGCCTATGGGTCCGTTCCGTTGGAGCGACTGCGGCTCGGGGGACTGGGTACGGTGGGTGACGTGCAGGTCACGGTAGCGGGCAAGCCCGTGAAGGCCGAGGGAGTTGTCGAGGACGGGAACCTAGAAGTATGCCTGTCCGGTGGGGTCATCCTACAGGCGGGACAGACTCTCGTCGTCACCGTGGGACCCACGAAACCGTAACGGGAATGGCGGCAATAGCCAGGTCATCGCCTGCCGGTGGGGGCGACGGTCTGAAGCCCGCCGCGGACACGGCCTCTGCCGTGCCTATTGCTGAGGGCCTTCGGCCAGGGGTTGGGGCCAGACAGTGACCCGGAACCGATAGGCCATGGCGGATTGGCGGTCCGCCGCCATCTTGCACCCGCCGCGCGGCTTCTTTGGCCGAAGGCCCTCAGCGGGCGCCTTTAGCCGCCCGCCCTCTCTCGGCCGAGGATGTGTCCGCCTTGTTTCGACAACCTTCATAGGGTCTCCGAGACCTATAGGGCTCAATGGAAGAGGAATACTCCAGTCGAGCCAGGTTCACGGTTGGTGTCTTCGCCATCATCTGTGACGACGACGGGCGGGTGTTGTTCTGTCACCGGCGGAACTGAGACCTGTGGAACCTTCCCCGGGGGCGGTCTTGTGTACCTCTGCCTGAAGCGTCATTCCCGGCTGCAGCTCTGGATAGACAAGCGCTATACTAACCGTGCCGCGAGGGATGCCCTGGAAGCGCAACTACGTGAGGCCGTCGCCGATATCCCTCAGCAAGTGCTGCTCCTTCGCCAGGAAGACTCGCGCCGGCAGAGGGGCCTGCAAGCTGTGGACAGCGTGTGTTGGGCCTTCTATCGCAAGTACGAACACGGCGATCCGTCGCTGTGCTCACTGCTGGGGAACAGGATCGTGGCAGAGGATCTGGTGGAGCAACGACTGTGGTGAGAGGGAGGAAAAGCGGCTCTCCCTGGGCCCCGATTTCAGTCTCTCCTCCCGGGCTTGCACCGGGAGCTAGGTCCGCCCTACGGGCGGCCAGGGTCACCAGGCCTTACGATGCCGCTTATATCCCTATCATATTGCCAAGAGACGAATTAGTCAATGGTCTGCCACTCATTTTTCGCGCATGACCGGAGAGGCGCAGGAGACCGACAGCCCAGGCCCCAGGTGGCAGTGCAACTCGCCTGACGTCGCAACTCCCAGACGCTAACGCCGCCTGATTCCTGCCCATCGCCGACGAGACCGAGTCGGACACATACCGCATCCGCGACGGTGCCTGTGGCACCGGGGGTATGCCCACCGTGGCTGAGGAGTCCCTGCCGGGAGAGGCGGCGCCTGTGTTCCGGCTGGAGACAGAGGTGTCGGCGTCGGTGCCAGACCCCAAACGTCCCCTCGACCTTCAGGCCCTCAGGCGGAGCAAGAGCGCTCGCAGGGCCTCGGACTCGCGAGCCAGTTCCTCGGTGGCCACTTCCATCGCCAGCCTCTCCTGCTGTCTTTCCAGCGAGTAGACGCGGATGGCCTCCGGGGAGGCGACGACGAAAGACGGCAGCCCTAACATCAGGGCGTAGGATTTGGCTTGGTCCACCGCCGGCTGAAGATGCCGGTCTGTCACTATTCGCAGCTTGTCCTCGAACACGGTCAGGGGACCGTGCTCATCGCTGACCAGGTAATCCACCCTGGCGGGCACGTATTGGCTGCCAACGCAGAACCGACATGGATACTGCCGCTGGTACTGGAAGACCCACCTTTCCAGCAGCGGCTCTATCACCTCCGTCTCGAAGTGTCTTTCAGAATCATAGTGGCCGGAACTGCACGATGGCGCCAGTTCCTCTGGGACCAATCCATGCTGTTGCCTGAGGGATTCCGGCAACAGCTCCAGGAAGCGGTTGTAGACGGAGTGCGGAACCGGATCGCAGACCGTGCCGGTGAGCTGCTTGCGCACCACCCACCATTCCCCGAGCACCGGGTCGGCGCGCATCTGGGCAAAGGTGATGTCCGGAACGTCGCAGACAGGCGCCAGGTCGGCCCAGAACCCCTCCCAGGCTCCCCAGGGATCGAAGCGAGGCCCTTCTAGCACCCGGTAGATGTTGGTGATGGCTTTCCGTGGCGAGGTGCGGTACATGAAAACCAAATCCCCGGCCCGCATGTCCTTGCGTCCCGACCAGTCAATCTTCTTGCCGCCATTCAAGTCGGGCCAGTACTCGCTCTTGGTGGCCATGATCCAGTAGCGGTTGTACTCGCTCTTCTCCAGGAACAGCCGGCCCAGGCCCTCGTAGAGGAAGTAGAGTAAGCGACCCTGGGGGTCTCTGGCTCGGGACCAATGCGCCCTCGCGAAACCCAGGAGAGCCCGGTTCAGCTCCAGGTAGCGGCCGAACCCCGTGCGGCCCACTCGGTCAAAGCCGAAGGCGAACTCGGGCACGGTCTCGGCGAGGAAGTGCAGGCCCTCGAAGACCTCTTCCTCCAGCTTCGATACCCGGTAGAAGAGGTATTCCTTGGGGAAGTGCCGGTGCAGGACGAGGGATGCCCGAGTTACGTCGTCTCGGAAGTGTTCCCGAACCAGGGGTACCGCCTCGGACGAGTTCCGTGGCAGCCTAGGCAGCGGGGCCGGGTCCCGGCGCCCTTGGAGTTCGCTCAGGGCCTCGGAGTAGCCGCGTTTGTACCGAGGCCACCGGTCCGACTCCTGGTCGGCGGCCTGGATCAGCCAGTCGAGCATCATCTGCTTGTTCAAGGAGAGCCTCCATGCCGGACCCCAAGAGGTCTCTGAGGTCCGTCAGCGATGCGGGACGGGGAGCAGTCCGGGCATCTGCCGGAAGTGGTGGTCGAAGGTGAACACCTCGGGAGTGCCGAGCTCCCGGGATAGGGCGAACACCGCACAGTCGGTGT
>JBBQIE010000192.1:0-5326 GCA_038324625.1 Anaerolineae bacterium
GGCTTGAGTAACATTATCATTTGGTTGACAACGGGGCCTGCTCTCCGACCGTGCAGCGCGCGCCCCCCACAAGCCCGCAGAGGCCGCTAGGACGCCGTTCGAGGGCTTTCACGTGGGGGGCTGCTTACGCCCTCGAAACGGCCCTAGGCCGGTTAGGATGCTCTGGGCCCTTCTGGACGGCAATCTGCTTGTCCAACTTGGTGACGAGCAATGGTGCCGAAATGGTGACGGGACTCGCCGGACAGCTTGGACAACAGGCACAAGATAGGACAAGCGAGGCTGGAAACCAGCTAAAGACACCGTGAAAGTGGTGGTTTTCGCACTCTAGGGACGCCTTGGACACATTCCGTACACCTTCCAAGCAGGTTGTCGCGGGTTCGAGTCCCGTCTCCCGCTCCACAAGTAAGGGCTCTGCATGAGCAGGGCCCTTTGCCTTGCCCCTAGGTTCAGTGGCGGAGCCGCGACGGCGCTCGCCGGTCGGGGGGCTCATCCGGGCAGGCGGGGCATCCCAGGGTGCCCCGGGAGACGAGGGAGAGGGTGGGCCGGCCGCACGTGGGGCAGGGCACCGCCTCCAGCGCCTGGGCCAGCGGGTCCCATACCGCCGTCAGAGACTGGGGCGGCTGCTTGGCCCGCTCCAGGCGGAGTTGCAGCATCAGCTTAGGCTGAACCACGTGCAGCAGGTTGAGGAGCCGCACTTGCACCCGGAGGGCCAGCTTCTGCCGCAGTTCTCTCAGCCGGGCTTGCTCTTCGAGCGTCAGAGCCCGGCTCTGGGACTCGAATCGCTCCCGGTCCTCTCCCCTGCCGACAGCTCGGTCAACTCTCCGCGCCAGCTCGGTACGTAGGTCGGCGAAATAGGCGCTGATGCGCTCAGCCTGGCGGCCGTAGCCGGCTTGCAGCTCCGTCAGTCGGGCGTGCGCCGCCACCTGCAGCGGGCGCAACGCCTCTTCCCGCGCCAGAGCGTAGGTCGCCGGCATGGACAGGCCGACGGCGTCCGGATAGGGGAGGGCCGGCTCCGGTGCCACCCGGTGTTGGCGAAGTGTCTGCTCCAGGTGCCTCACGGGGCGGCCATGGAACCGCTCGATGCCCACCGACACGATGTCCTGTTCCCTCTCGTCGCTGATGAAGGTGGCCTCGAACCAGAAGAGGCAGGCCTCCAGGTGGTAGACTCGACTGGGGCCCAGGCTCAGCTCGATTCCGGGACCGAGTTCGAGGCTGCGCGCGACCCGCGAGCGCAAGTCATGGGGGGCGATGTTGCCGGCCGGTAGGTAGACTCTGGCGGCCCGGCCGCGCCCCTGAGCATCCTCGAAAATGCGCTCGAGGCTGGGGTTGCCGAACATCATCAGTTGGGCGCTGGGATAGTCCAGCAGGGCCTCGGGGTCGAAGGCGAAGCGGTGGACGTCCCCCGCCGGCAGCTCCAGCGCCGGGCCCAGTTCCGGCGGCAGCATCACCTCATAGACTTGGGGCTCGGCCTCATCCCAGACTCCTCCCGCCGCCTCGACGTACTCCAGCACGAACCGCTCGAGCTCGGTGCGCTTGGTCTCAGCAGTCACCGTTAGCCCTCCGGGGCCAGTCGATCACCGAACAGGCGATCGTCCAGAGCCCTATGTCGCAGGTAATCCTCCTTGGCGGCGGCCAGACGGTCGCCTAGGTTTTCCATCCTCTGATGGAAATCGGCATCATCTTGAGCCTCGGCCCAGAGGTCCAGCAGCACGTCTTCGAACTCGCGGGCCTCATCAAGGTTGCCCAGCACCATGTCCATCTCGCCCAGCACCATCTCGAAGAGGTTGACCTTGGCCTCCAGCAGGTGCAGCAGCGACGACTCCAGAGTGCCGGAGCTGACCAGGTTGAACACATGTACGTCCTCGGTCTGGCCGATGCGGCTAAGGCGACCGACTCTCTGCTCGATGCGCATGGGATTCCAGGGCAGGTCGAAGTTGCAGATGCCGTGGCAGAATTGCAGGTTCCGGCCTTCGCTTCCCGAGTCGGTGGAGACCAGCACCCGAGCCGGACCGCGGAAGGCTTGGATGGCCGCCTCTTTTGCCAGGCGGGTCAGCCCCCCGTGGAAGACCGCCGGTTCTTCCCCGGCCTCCGTCAGCATCTCGTATATGTAGTCCTGGCTGGCGCGGAACTGAGTGAAGATGACGAGCTTGTCGTCGAAGTCACGCAGCAGCTCTAGCAGGCGTTCCATCTTGGCGGAATCCGTCTGCGTGCTCGCTTCCCGGGCCAAGAGGCGCAGCGCTCCCGCCTCGATCTCGCTCAGCCCGCGTCCCTCGGCCATGCGCGCCAGGGTCGGGGCCGCCGCCAGGCTGCAACTGCCCATCTCCTTCTGCAAGGTGATCAGGGCCATGCGCGACAGGGTGGAACGCTCGCGAAGATTGGCGCGCACCAGGCTGGTTACCTGCTGATAGAGGTCGCGCTCGGCGGGGCTGGGCAGCACCGGGAAGGTCCGGGCCAGGCGGCGGGTGAAGTGGAGGCCGACGGTAGAGCGGCGGTTTCGGACCATGGCCTCGGCGAGGCGCGACTGCAACTGGTCGAGGTTGCGAGGGGCGAGCTTGTCGCCGCGAGTGGTGTAGGTCTGGCGGAAGCGCTGGGCGGTGCTCAGTAGGCCGGGTTGGAGGAGGGTAACCAGGTTGTAGAGCTCCTCCAGGTCGTTCTGTAGAGGAGTGGCGGTGAGCAACAGGATGTAGCGCTTGTTCAGGGACCCGGCGAACTTCCACAGCAGGGTGTTCCGGTTGCGCAGGTGGTGCGCCTCGTCCACGATCACCATGTCCCACGGTTGAGAGGCGATGGTGGTCCGGTGGGGCTCGAGCTTGGCGGTGTGGAAGGAGGCGATGATGTGATCGAAGCCGAGCCAAGCCTCTTGGCCCAGCTCCCGAAAGTGGGTGGCATCGTGAGTGATGAACTCCAGGCCGAACTTCTGGCGCATTTCTCCCTGCCACTGCTCCACTAGCGAAGGCGGGGTGAGGATGAGCACTCGGCGCACCAGCTTGCGCGCCAGCAGCTCCAGCAGCACCAGTCCGGCCTCCACCGTTTTTCCCAGGCCGACTTCGTCGCAGAGCAGGGCCCGCCCGCGGAAGCGGCGCAGCACCGTTCGCACCGTGCGCAACTGGTACTCGAAGAGTTCCACTCCGTGCAGCAGCGGCAGGCTGATGAGCTCCTCGAAGCCGCGGGAGATGGCGAAATCAGCGGCGCGGCGACTCAGGCCGAAAAGGGAATAGGGCACCACCGGGTCCGAAAGGAGAGCGATATCGTCGGTGGGGAAGGTGATATCTACCTCACGGGAGGTGCGCATCTCCCGCGGCAGGTCTGGAGTGGCCGGGCCTTCCCGGTGCAACAGCCGAAAAGTCAGGGGCTCGATCGAGGCCAGCTCCAGGAATAGGGGCGCCTCGCCCTCGGAGACGAGCCGGCTGCCGATCCCTCGGCCCACCAGGGCGTGGCCGACCGGGTCGTAGTGTACCGTGACCTCCTTGAGGTAACCATGCACCAGGGCTTCCTCGCCCGGTGCGAGCACCGCGTCCCAGGCCGAGCTGAGGCGGATTCGTCCCCGAGATGGCCTCTCGGGCAACTCCCAGCGGTCCCCGGGGGCGGCGACTTGTTCCAGATAGGTGCTCATTCGATCTCCATCAGCGCTCGCGGGATAGCGATGCTCATCAGCCAGACGGTTCCGGACAGGGGGATCAGCTGAACCCAGGCCCCGAACTGCGTCCGGGCCCATTATAGCATGGGAGACTCTCTCCATCGTTGCTGATCGGAAGGCGATGACCACTGGCGCCGGAGGTGGGGGGGCAGGGGTTCGGCCTTGATGTTGGACCTACATCGGGCGATAATGCGGAGGTTGTCGGGACCGGTGTGACCTGGGACTGAACATTCACAGCATAGGAGAGTTTTCCATGCCCACCAGCGCTCTGGAGAGACTGGCGCGTTGTAGCGACGCCACCGAGATCTGGTTCGACTCCTCGCCCCTGATCTATCCCTCTTGGCGGCAGGAGTTCCTTTCCCAGCATTCGGCGGATGATGGCCTCGACCTGGCCGGTGCCTTGGACCGGCTATACCGACCGGAGAGTCCCACCGCCGGCTATCTTCGGGGCAGCACCACCAACCAGCCTCTGGCCCTTCAAGCCCTCGACAGCCTCTGGCCGGAGTTCGAGTCCTGGATCATCGCCGCCCATCACGACCATCCCAACTGGACTCCCAAGGATCTGGCCTGGGAGACGTTCAGGGAGGTGGCGAAGCGAGGCGCGGACTTGCTCCTTCCCATCTTCGAAGCCTCCGGCAGACGCTATGGGTACATCTGCGCTCAGGTTGACCCGCGTCTGAGCGGGGAGACGGCGGCAATGGTGGAGCAGGGGGAGGGGCTGAACCGTGCCAGCCCCAACATCATGATCAAGATGCCGGGCACCGGCGCCGGCATCGAGGGCGTGCGCCGGTTGGCGGCAAAGGGCATCCCCACCAACATGACCTTGGCCTACACCGTATCGCAGCTGCTGGCGCTGGCCGAGGCGGCCGAGGCCGGCAAGCGGGAGGCCGAGGCCAAGGGCGTGGATCAGTCGGGGTGGAGATCCTGCGCCACCATGATGCTCGGTCGCTTCGAGGACCATCCCGTCTTCAAGGAACAGGCCCGCCAGGCCGGCATCGAGCTCACGGAGGCGGACCTGCGCTGGGCGGGAATCGCCGTGCTCAAGAGGGCCTACCGTCTCTACAAAGAACGAGGCTACAGCACCAAGATCCTGGCCGCCTCCATGCGAGTGGGCCCCGTGGTGGATGGAAAGACGCGCATCTGGCATCTGGAGAAGTTCTCCGGTGGGGACGTGGTGCTGTCCATCTTCCCCAACATCATCGAGGCCTTCCTCCTGGCCTATCAGGGCGAGGACATCGGCGGCCACATGGATGAGCCGGTACCGGATGAGGTGCTGGAGAAGCTCCGGAGGGTGCCTTACTTCCGGCAGGCCTACGACGAGGACGGACTGGCCTCGGACGAGTACGCTGCCTTCCCACCCCTGGTGGCCACCGCCGAGGGCTTCACCAAGGCGATGAGTGACTTCGAGGCCAGGGTGTTCGCTCTGGCGGAGAGGACTCGGGGCTAGGCAAGGCTGCCGGAACGGATCTCGTGTCCCGGCATGAGGGAGGGAGCATGAAGTACGAGGAACTTCGGCCACATCAGATCAATGCTATCCTCAGGGATACGCCGCTGGCCTATCTAGTCTGGGGCGCCCACGAGTGGCACGGGGTCCACAACCCGGTGGGCCTGGATACCCTCAAGGCCTACTACATGACGCTGACCCTCTGTCGGGAGACGGGCGGAGTAGTGTTGCCGCCGGTATACTGT
>JBBQIE010000193.1:0-5319 GCA_038324625.1 Anaerolineae bacterium
ACTCTCGGATCAGCGGTGGCCCGGGCGCGGGGTTCGCTGATGGAATCACGCTGGAATCGTATTGGGTCACGACCGCCGGGGAGCGAGGCGCGAAGGCGGGTGACACCCTGCTGATAGACTTGGTCTGGAAAGCATCGGCTCGTCCGAGCGCCGACTATAGCGTTTTCGTGCAGTTGCTGACGACGGACGGCGACTTGGCGGCCCAACTGGATTCTCAGCCGGCGGGCGGTTTGCGGCCCACCAGTGAGTGGCAGGCCGGAGAGAGCATGGTAGATCGCTATGCTCTGTATATCCCCGAGGGCATCCCTAGGGACGCCCAACTGATCGTCGGGTTGTACTCCCCAGTGACGGGAGAGAGGCTGCCGGTGGGCGGGGGCGATCATCTGGTGCTGGTCACCCTGGCCGGCTCCTGAGACGCCGAGAGCGGCGATAGGCGTCGCCGCTAAGGACACTCCTAGTCGGCGCCGATGGTGATGGGGGTCTCCAAAGTCGCTTCCGGAAGCTCCCGGCCGGGGGGCGAGTACATGGGCAGCCTTGTGCCGGTCTGCCAGTTGTAGAGGCCAACCCTCAGGCGATAGTCGCCGGGGAGAAGGGCCTCGGGCAATGGCAGGCTGTGTATGTCTCTAACCACGTCTCCCACCAGCCAACTCGTCGGTGGATAGCCCCGGTCGGCTCCGGGCCCATGATCATCCTGAGATAGAAGCACTCCGGTCACATCGGTAAGATGCACGAAGGCAGAGTAGTCGAAGTCCGGGCGGGCCGCGGCTTCCCAGTAGAGCCTCACCTCGAGCCGGTGCGGATGCTCCAGTTCGCGAATTGACTGTCCGAGGAGCCGGAACTGCCCGCCCAGGTCGGCCTGGGTATTTCTCGGCAGACTGAAGAGGGCCCAGCGAGGTAGGGGCACCATCGGGTAGGCGGGGGCGATCACGCCGAAGCACAGGAACAGAGCGCATCCCGCCAGGCCAACCAGGACCGGAGCCAAGAGGCACCGACGGCGACCAACGAACTGCTGCAGACCCAACCCAATGAATAGGGAAACAGGGGCGATAGCGGGGAACAGGTAGCGGCCTTGATAGTGAGATGGGTCGAACTGAACCGCCATGACCAACTGGAATCCCTGCTGAGTAAAGAGGGCAAGGCCCAGCAAGGCCAGCCCCCGTTTCTGAAAGTCGGTAAGCCAGTGGCGGTCTCCGCGCAGCATAGTAGACACTAGGGACACCACACTGATAACCAGCAACACCTCTATGCTGTCATGGAACCACCCTGGGGCCACCACGGTCAACCAACCGAACTCACCCCAGAAGGTGCGAAGCTGGGTGAACAGCATGGTGTGCAGGTCCTGGAGGATGAAGGGAGACCGGCGTTGCACCATCCAGAACACCTGGCGGAAGACCCGCGAACCCAGGAGGTCCCCGTACAGGAGTTGGTTGCGCGAGAACCACCAACCGCACACGGTGATGGCGGCGAAGAGGGTTCGGCCCAGATGCCGTACCAGATCGCGCCGGGAGTAGCGAGAGTGCGCCAGGGCGGCGATGGCGATCCCGGCGGCGAGAGCGGCGACGGCTCCGGACGGCTTAGCCAGCACGGCGAGGCCCATCCAGATTCCCAGCCGCCACCATCGCCCGGTTGCCCCCGGCTGCCGCAATACGAGAAGAGCCTGAAGGAGGGTTCCCGTGGCGGCCATGGTCACGGTGGCGTCGTTATTGATAGCGCCGCTGATGAAAAGAAACTGGGGGTTGAGGCCGACCAGAGCCCCGGCAGTGACCATCAGCCACGGTCGCCTCGGGAAGAGCAGGGAGGCAATCCTCATGGTGAACAGAACGGTAACGGCTCCAGCGAAGACGGACACCAACCGCGCCACGTGGAACGCCAAGGAATAGCCTTGGAAAGGGAAAGTCTCGGCGGTGCCGTGAAGGGCCAGGTTGGGATCGTTTCCCTGGCCGACATAGCGGAATCCCGGATTGGGCAGGGGTCGCCCCACCTGGCTGCCCACGTCGAAGGGAGCGGCAAGGGCGGCGGCCAGGGCGTAGTGGAGTGGCGGCTGGTGCGCCTCCGTGAGTTGGTCGAGGACTTGCACCGGCAGCCTGAAGCCGGAGCTTACCAGGGTGGCGATGTAGTCATAATGTCCCGGTTCGTCGGGTGCCTCCCAGATGGGTACCGTTAGGCTGTAGGCGAGGGCGAGAAGCACGAAGGTGCCCACGACAACCAGCTCCAACCGTCGACGGCGATTACCGGGCCCCTTTAGCTCCATTCCCGCGGTAGCTCCTCCTGTCTCACAAACAGGCCCTAGAGGTCTCGAAGACCTCTAGGGCCTGTTTGTCTCCTCGTGCGCGTGCCTACTTGCCGCCGGCAGCCTTTCGCGCTTTCGCGGTCGCCGGGACCAGCTTGGGCTGGGTGGCCAGGGAGACGATCACCAGGGTGAGGAAGCTCAAGGGTATGGAGACGATCCCCGGGTTGTTGAGGCCGAAGGGGGCCGCCGAGGCTGCCAGGCCGTAGCGCACGTACATGTCCGGGGAGAGCAGGATCAGGCCCACGGCCGCCACCATGCCCACCAGGATGGAGGCCACGATGCCGGCGGAGGTGGTCTTCTTCCAGAACAGGAGCATGACGATGGCCGGGAGGTTGGCCGAGGCCGCCACGGCGAAGGCCCAGCCCACCAGGTAGGACACGTTCATCCCCTGGAAGGCCACTCCCAAAGCCATGGCCGCCAGACCCACCACCACTGCGGCGATCTTCCCCGCTCGCACCTTGGCGTCGTCGGACAGCTGCATGTTCAGGAAGCGGTCCATGAAGTCGTGGGCCACGGCGCCCGAGGCGGCCACTACCAGGCCGCTGACGGTGCCCAGGACGGTGGCGAAGGCGATGGCGGAGATGATGGCGAACAGCAGCACCCCAAAGGACTGGGCCAGCAGAGGGGCCGACATGTTGTCGTCGGTGAGGTCCAACACCCCGCTCACCATGGCCCCCAGGCCCATGTAGAGGGTGAGGACGTAGAAGAAGCCGATGGCGGCGATGGCCACGATGGTGGAGCGCCGCGCCGCCGCCTGGGTGGGAACGGTATAGTAGCGAATGAGGATGTGAGGCAGGGCGGCGGTGCCGCAGAAGAGGGCCAGCATCAGGGAGACGAAGTTGAGCCGGTCGGTGGTGGTGGCACCCTTCTCAGTCTCCACCTTGAACTTCAGGCCCGGGCGCATGATGTCGCTGCCCGGTGTGGGCACCTGGTAGTAGACGGTGTGGGAGCTCCCATCCAGCTCGAAGGTCTTGTGCCCCCAGCGGACCACGGTGCTGTCGTTGATCACCGACAGGAAACTGAAGGGATCCAGGGTGCCGGTGCGCTCCACCGACTGCCCCTCCACCCGAATCTCGCTCAGGTGGCCCACGGCGAAGAACCGGCCCTCGGCTCTAGGAGCGCCGTCGTAGAGCTGGGTGCCGTCGGCCAGGGTGCTGATGGACTCGGCTTCCTTGAGCACCGTCTCCCCGGCTTGGTTCTTGCCCACGCTGAACCAGGTGTCGTACCCCTGGTAGGGCATGAGGACGAACTGCACCGGTTGACCGTCCGTCGGCCAAGCGGCCTTCACCGAGTAGGCGGGGTCGGTAGGCTGCACCGTCCCATCGGCGGCCACTACCGCCGGAACCTGGGCGAATTGGTGGTAGGGAGTGTCCCCTCCCTGGTCGGGCGTGGTGGTGAGGCCGCGGGAGAAGAGGATGAGCACCAGGGCCAGGGAGAAGACAATGAGCAGCGAGCCCTTGAGGAACTGCACGTAGGTGGTGGAGGCCATGCCGGCGGTGGCCACGATGATGATGACTATCGTGCCCACTATCACCACCCCGGCCCAATGGGGCAGGCCCAGGAGCGGCACCACCAGGGAGCCGGCACCCACCATCTGAGGTATCAGGTAGAAAGTGGAGACCACCAGGGTGCTGATGGCGGCCGCCAACTGGATGCCCCGCGAGTTGAAGGCCGAGTCCAGGGCATCGGCGAAGGTGTACTTGCCCAACCGGCGCAGGGGCTCGGCCACCACGAAGAGGGCCACGATCCACCCCGCCAGGTAACCGATGGAATAGAGAAAGCCGTCAAAGCCGAAGAAAGCGATCATGCCGGCGATGCCCAGGAAAGAGGCGGCGGAGAGGTAGTCGCCGGCGAAGGCAATGCCGTTGACGGCCCAGTGGATCTGTCCCCCGGCAGCGAAATAGCCGGAGGCGGAGCGGGTGCGCCGGGCCATGTAGTAGGAGATCCAGAGAACCAGGGCCACGAAGGCCACAAATATGCTGATTGCCCAGGGAGAGGGGCTATAGTTCACTCGAACACCTCCCCTTCAGCATCGGGAGCGGCGGCCATCCGGTCCTCGGCCCGGCTGCAGAGGGCGTTGTAGATGAGGGCCAGGATGAGGGCGAAGATGATGAGGCCGAAGCCGTAGACCACGGCGAAGGTCTGTCCCAGGACCTCCCGACCCATCAGCTTCGGATCAAAGGTGTTAATGATGACGAAGCCGGCATAAAAGAGGGCATAGAGGATGAACATCCGGATGCCGAGGCGCGACTTGTACCCGGCAGCCAGGTTGCTCTCGACGCGCGGGGGTGGTACGCCATGCATAGATCCTTCCCTCCCGGTGTGTGTTCCGGCATCGTCGCCGGGGCCCAGTATCCCAGGCATGGGGGGCCCTTGGCAAGCCCGAATGGGACCGATCCGATGTGGGATTGGCCTCAGTTATCCCGCGGGCCCAGCCCCCTCAACCGGCGGTCCAGCTCCCATAGGGCGGTGCGGTCGCCGTCGTACCGGACCCGGGCCACCGTTTCCTCATAGGGGAACCACCCGTACTCGGTGTGCTCTCGCGACAGTACCAGTTCCGCCGCCGGCACTCGCACCCCGAAACAATGGGCGGGGATG
Organism: Anaerolineae bacterium; assembly: GCA_038324625.1. Classification (GTDB taxonomy): domain Bacteria; phylum Chloroflexota; class Anaerolineae; order DRVO01; family DRVO01; genus JBBQIE01. Next base: position 4,889 of record JBBQIE010000193.1, read on the forward strand.
ACGTAGAGGTTCTCACCCCAGAGGTAGCTGTCCCGGAAGGCAGTAACGGGCACGGGGAAGACGGTGGAGAGAGGGAGGAGCGGGCTCCCCGGGGGGATGCCGGCCTCCTCCAGGGCCTCTCGCTCGGCCGCCTCGACGGGGGTCTCGTCGTCCTCGCCGCCCCCGGCGATGCCCTGCCAGAACCCGGCATCCGACCGGCGCAGGAGGGCGTACTGTAAGGTATCGCGGCCCAGGGGGCGCCAGGGGAGGACCAGCACCTGGAAGGGGGCTCTCGGCATGGGGGATTCCTCCTTCAGAGCCTTCGTGACCCAGTCGCGGACCGCCGCCACGTCGTTTGGGTGGGCGGAGAGGGATTGGCCACAGAGGCACAGAGACACGGAGGAAGACAGAAGGGGAGGGAGTCAGGCGCTCTCCTATTCGCTCCCTCTTTG
>JBBQIE010000194.1:0-5284 GCA_038324625.1 Anaerolineae bacterium
GGGCAGGCCCGGGAACCCCGCACCCGCCCCCACAACCGCCAGGCGGCACGACCCCCCCAACCGAACCGCCTCCAAGAAAGAAGGGGAAGCCAGCAAGCAGGTCAAGGAGACAGCGAAGTGACGCACCTGCACCGCCTCGAAGTCGGTGATGGCGGTCAGATTGAAGCGCTGGTTCCAAGCCACCAGCAGATCGTAGTAGCGCTGGAATAGCGATAAGTGCGCGGACTTTAGCGGCAATCCCAGCTGCTTGCAGGCAGCGACCAGCTTGTCCATAGAAGGATTCTACCAGCCAGGCTCACGACTAGACACCGCGGCCCAACTGACCGCGATCTACCCGCTCTAGCTCGGCAGGCACTGGAACCCTTGCTGGTAAGCCTCGGTGAGATAGTAATCGTGACGTGCAGACACGTCAGTCCGGTCCGAGGAGAAGCGTCCGGCGGCGGCGATGGCACGCCGGCGCCGTTCAGTCGCGCTCGTATTGGGAGCAGCGCCTATCAAGACGTCAACACCCTCGCGCACCAGTTGCGCCACCGACACGCTGCGGACAGCAGCAATATCCTTCAGTGCTTGGAATTGCTCTTCGGTGAGCTGCACCTGTGTCCGAATCATGTCCTACTCTCCCGTCAACCTATGATAGCACGCGACTCCGTCTGCCGTCAGGCACCGGCATCAACGCATCCCACCGGCGACCCTCGGTTTCGACGCCGCCTGCTTGCCCGCCTCCCGAGACTGCCGCCTGCGGGTGTTGACCAGAACGACGCCAACAAGGGCCAAGCCTCCACCCACCAGGGACATGGCCGCCGGAGCCTCCCCCAACCAGGCCCAGGCTATCACCGTGGCGAGAGGGGGCGAGAGGAACAGGAAGCTAGAGGCCCGACCGGCCGGCATCCGCGAGAGAACGTAGCTCCAGGTGACATAGGCGATGGCGGCCGGAAACACCCCCAGATACACCACCGCCAAAGTGGCGCCCAGACTCGCCTCCGACACCGCCCGCGGCAGGCCGCCCGCGAACGGCAGCATGAACAGAGTTCCCGCCCAGATGGCGTAAGTGGTGAGTGGAAGGGCCGAATACCGAACCAAGTACCGCTTCTGCAGGATGAAGTACACGCTGGTGGCAAGGGCCGCCCCCAGAATCAGCAGCACCCCCGGCTCCAGAATCATCCTCTCACCCTCCCCGAGCGCGATCAGGGTGACACCCACGAAACTTACGATGATCCCCGCCCAGCCCCAGGGGGACAGCCTCTCGCCCAGGGCCAACGCGGCCAGAAGCGCCGTGATGACCGGGGCGGCGTTGACCAGGAAGCTCGCCGGCCCTGCTCCCACCGTCACCTCACCATAGTTCAGGGCCAGGTGGTAGACGGTGATGCCCAGGAAACCGGTGAGCGCGATTCCGGCCCAGTCCCGCCGATCGGGAAGGCGCATCCGAGTCTTCGCGGCGTAGGCGACGAGCACCAGCGACGCCACCGCGAACCGCAACACCGCCAGCTGTCCGGGGGCGTAGTCCTCCAAGCCGGCTCGGATGCCGGCAAAGGCCGATGCCCACAGCACCAAAGTGACGCCGGCAGCCACCACCACCCGCCCGCTTCGCCCCCCATTCGCCACGGCCAACTCCCCACCCGAATCCACCTATGTTGCCCCAGCGCAACGGCGGCGGCAAGAACCATGCCCCTCCAGAAGCGCGGCATAACCACGACTCCGCCGTCATCGGCAGAGCCCTTTCGCGTTTTCGCCTCCCTTTCGCGCCCTTCGTGATCCAGACACCCTTCGTGATCCAAAGCCCCACGGCGACCATCGGCGATACCGCCAGGGTTGGACACCGGCACCGGGCCATCCTATACTCGGATGATAGTCTTCGAGTTCTCATTTACCAGGAGGATTACTTGATAGATCCAGCCCACTTCCCCGGCCGAGGCAAGGTGGCGGTGCTCCGCACCTCCCCCGACGGGGTAATAGACGATATTGGACGCCTTATGCAGATGGCGGACTACCGGGCCGCTCTCCCTCAGTCCGCTCAGACCCTCCTCAAGATCAACATCTCCTGGCAGCAGTGGTATCCCGCCTGCTCCAGCACTCCCTGGCAGATAGATGGCGTTCTCACTCGCTTACAGCAGGATGGATATGAGGACATTGCCGCCGCCCACAACCGCACCGTGGTGGTGGACGCTTACGTGGGTGAGGTCAACAACAAACACAAGCTGGTGACCGACCGCCACGGCATCCCCTCGATCCACCTCTACGAGCCTGAGGTGGAGTGGGTCACCTACGAGCCCAAGCAACCCTTCCTGATTCTGGACGAGATCTTCCCGGACGGGGTCAAGATCCCCAAGATGTTCCTGGGCACCAACATCATCCAACTGCCCACTGTCAAGACTCACGTCTTCACCACCATCACCGGCGCCATGAAGAACGCCTTCGGCGGACTGCTCAGCGAGCGCCGTCACTGGACCCATGCCAACATCCACAAGACCCTGGTGGACCTACTCACCATCCAGCAGGACATCCACAGCGGCCTGTTCGCGGTCATGGACGGCACCTTCGCCGGCGACGGCCCCGGTCCGCGGGCCATGCGCGTCCACGAGAAGGACGTGATCCTGGCCTCCGCCGATCAGGTAGCCATTGACGCCATCTCCGCCAAGCTGCAGGGCTTCGACCCCCTCTCCATTCCCTTCATCCGCATGGCTCACGAGCGTGGGCTCGGGGTCGGGGACCCGAGGAAGATCGAGGTGGTGGGGATGGACATCTCCGGCATTGACTGGCACTTCGAGACCGACGACACTTTCGCCTCCCGCGGTCAGAAACTCATCTACCACGGTCCCCTGAAGCCGTTGGAGAAGCCCCTGCTGCAGTCACCCATCGTGCCCTGGTCGTTCTACGCCTCACGCGCTTACTACGATGGCTTCTGGTATCCCTTCATCGGCTACCCCAGAGTCAAAGAGGCCCTGAGGAGCAAGTGGGGACGGCTCTTCGACGAGTACGGGGATGTGCCCGCCCACATCGAACCCCTCTACTACCCCGAGAGAGTGGGCATGGGACTGGCCACCGGCCTCACCGCCGGCGCCGTGGCCTATCTCGCCTCCAAGCGCCTACAGCGCCGGTCCCAGTAGCCGTGACCGAGATTGAGATTCCCCCGGGCCAGATGGCGCTGGACCTCCACGTCCACACCTTCTACTCGCCGGACTGCCTAACCTCCTTCGCCGAGCTGGCGGCGGCGGTGCAGGCCGTCGGCCTCACCGGGATAGTCGTCCTGGACCACAACCGAGTGGAGGGGGCTCTCCGCTTCCGGGAGATCGCCCCCTTCCCGGTCATCATCGGCGAGGAAGTGAAAACCCGCGAGGGCGAGATCGCCGGGCTCTTCCTTGAGCAGGAGGTACCCAAGGGGATGTCGGCCGAGGAAACCGTTGCCGCCATCCAGGAGCAGGGAGGGTTGGTCTACCTCCCGCATCCCCACGACAGTATGCGCAACGGCACCCTCAGTCGTGAGGCCCTGGACCGCATCATCGAACGGGTTGATATCCTGGAGGTGCTCAACGCGCGCGTCCTATCCTCCAAGGACAACGAAAGCGCCCGCAAGCTGGCCGATTTCCACGGCCTTCCCCACGGGGCCGGCAGCGACGCTCACACCCCCGGCGAGGTCGGGCGGGCCTACATAGTGCTTCCCCAATGCGACCTCGGCGACGCCCAATCCTTCTTGGAGGCCGCCCGTGAAGCTCGAGCCCGCGGCTGCGTCAGCAATCCCCTGGTCCACCTCTCCAGCACCACCGCCAAGTTCCGCAAGCGCCTTGGCCTGATCCCTCGGGACCGCACCGCCAACTGATTAGACGACTCTCTCCGCCCGCGGGACACATTCGAGAATCGTGGGAGGCCCAGCCCATGGAGATTACGGCGCGGGACGCACAGATTCTGCGGTCGCTTGCGGCACGCCTCGCCGAGGCCGGCGCACTACCCGAACAGGAACGCAGACGCCACCTCTGGTACAGGATCAATGCCCTGCGCCCTGAGCGCCCGGCCGTCTTCTGCTCCCCCGAAGGGTCCTGGGAGGAGATTCTCCCTCCCGAGCAAGAGCAATGCACCGACCCGTTGCTCCGCTCCTGGGAGCGGGGGCTGCGAATGCGGCTCTACGCGTGGGAGCACTTCTCCGACGATCAGGTCCTCGACGACAGCTTCCCCGTCCGCCACGTCTTCACCGACAGTGGCTGGGGGCTGGAGCCCACCAGGGAGTACAGCGACACCCGTCGCGGGGCCTATCGTTGGCGCGGCGCCATCGAGGACGAGTCCGACCTGCTGAGACTCCAGCCACCCAAAGTGACCGTGAACTGGGAAGCTACCCACTCCCACCTGGACCTGGCCCACCAAGTCTTCGATGGGCTCCTGCAAGTCGAGCTGCGCGGCGGCTTCTGGTGGTCGGTGAGCCTCATCGGGGAGCTGGCCATGCTCCGCGGCCTGGAACAAGTGATGCTGGACATGTGCGAGCGCCCGGCCTTCGTCCACCGAGCCATGTCCGTGCTGCGGGACGGTCGCCTCCAGTGGCTCGACGACCTCGAAGCCCAAGGGCTACTCTCCCTCAACAACGGCAACCACTACGTTGGCTCCGGGGGCTTCGGCTGGACCCACGAGCTTCCCACCCCCGGCTTCGACGCCGCTCACGTCCGCACTCGGGACCTCTGGGGATTCGCCGAGGCCCAGGAAATCAGCGGGGTCTCGCCCGCCATGCACGATGACTTCGTCATGCGCTACCAGTTGCCCATCCTCGAACGCTTCGGCCTCAACTGCTACGGCTGCTGCGAGCCGCTCCATCAGAAGTTCGACATGGTGCTGAAGGTACCCAATCTCAGGCGGGTCTCCGTCAGCCCCTGGTGCGATCCGGAGATCGCCGCCGACGCTCTCGGCAACCGGTTCATCTTCTCCTGGAAGCCCCACCCCGCCTACCTGGCCGACGTCACCTTCGACCCCGATGCCGTGCGAGCCTACATCCGCCGCACCCTAGAGATCGCCCGTGGCTGCGTGGTGGAGGTGATCCTCAAGGACACCCACACCTGCAACGGTCAGCCGGAGCGCTTCGATCAGTGGACCAGGATCGCGCTTGAGGAGGCCGAGCGCCTGGGCTGACACCCAGATAGGCCCCTCACCGCTGACAGGCACCTTTCGCGTTTCCATCCGATGTCGCGCTCTTTGTGATCCAGCTATCCTTCCCCTTCAGGGCCCTAGTCAGTAGGTGACCCAGATGTAGGCTTCGGCGTCCAGAGGCGCCAGGGAGACGAACCATGAGGGTCGGAGGACCGATATT
>JBBQIE010000195.1:0-5232 GCA_038324625.1 Anaerolineae bacterium
CAAGCGCTGAGGGTGGCGCTATACCTAGAGGGGCGCCGGCAGCTCTCGGAAGACGTCCAGATCTTCGTGCAGTTGCTGGATCGGGAGGAGCGAGCGGTGGCGGGGGTCACCGACTGGCCCCTGCACGGGGTGTACCGGGCCCGCGCCTGGCACCCGGGGGAGACCGTCCCCTTGAGCTACGACCTGGCCCTGCCCGAGAACCTCGCCCCCGGTCCCTACCGGCTGACCGTGGGCCTGATTGACGTCATCCGCCAGGAGCGGGTGCCCACCGCCGAGGGAGAGGGTACCACCACCATCGCCGACTTGAAGCTCCCTCTGCCGCCCACGGCCCAGGTACCGGAACGGGCGCTGGAGGCCCGCTTCGGCGAGGCCATCCATCTGGACGGCTACACCCTCGTCCCCGAGCCGGGCGGGCTCACCGTCCGCCTGTTCTGGCGGGCCACCGCCGTCCCCGCCGGGGACTACATCGTGTTCCTGCACCTGGTGGATGAGGAAGGGACGATCGTAATTCAGGACGACTCGGAGCCTCTCGGGGGCCGGTACCCGACGTCCATCTGGGGAGCCGGGGAGGTGGTGGTGGACGAGCATCGGCTGGCGGCCCCGCCGGGGGAGTACCGGTTGCTGATGGGCCTCTACGCTTGGCCCAGCCTAGAGCGGCTGCCCGCCTACCGGAATGGGGAACCGGATGAGGATGGGGCCGTGGAGTTGGGAACGGTGGTGGTCAGGGGGGACTGAGAATAGCATGGAGGTCGCCAAGAGAAGTTGGAGATCGTCCACTGGCGCCCCGCCATAGTGAAGGTTGTCGAAACAGAGCGGACAGTTCACGAAGATCGAGCAGACAAGCGACCCACTGCGCGACCGGACGCCCGCTAGGGGTTCCTCAAGGTCGCGTCATGGTCGCCGACGTTCCTAAGAGTGATAATATCGCCATCCATCTCGAAGGTCAGGCGCAGAGACCGACTGGCCCTAGCCTCCCAGATGGAATCGGTCCCCTGAATGCGCTTGACTCTCAGACCGGGATAGTGAGGGTCTTCCGCCAGTCTACGCATAGCTGTTTCCACCGCATTGGCGTCTGTGTCGCTAAGTGCTCGATACGCTTTCCGGAAGCGGGCGCTGATGTCAAGACGCACTACCGGTCTTCCCGCTCTTTTCGCAGTGAGGCGATCGCATCCTCGACATCCTCGAACCCCGTCACTCGGCCGGCGGCGATATCGGCAGAAGCCTCACGCTCGCCTTCTTGCCAGGACTTGGTCCAGAAGTAAGCCTGATCAGCGTCAATGAGCTTCTTCGGGGTGAGGATGACCCGGTTATCCTCCATCACCACCTCAATGTAGTCGCCTTCCTCGATGCCGAGGCGATCGCGTAGTGTCTTGGGAATGGTCAGCTGACCATTACGGGTGACCTTGGTCAGAACGCTCTCCGTCATGGGTATTCTCCTATAATGGTAGAATAGTAGCAGTATAGGGCAAGCTGTCATTATCCGCGAGTTTCGGTCGTGCTTACCCGCGATTCGCCGTTACGCCCCGGCGCCCACTGTCCTCGGGGCGGGTTCGAGTTTCCGGGCGACGTGGACGGTGCGCAGGCGGTCTATCTCTACCAGCAGCTCGGTGACGACGCGCTCCTCGCGCTGGAACTGCTCCCGCACCAGGTCGTCTATGAAGAACTCCAGCTGGAACTTGTAGCCGCTCTCGGCGACCTCCACCAGGTTGGCGGAGGGCAACTGCCATTTGCCCACTCGCAGGAGGAAGGCATCGGAGAAGCGACGCTCGATGGAGGCGAGGCGCTCGTCCAGGCGATACTCCTGGTCGTCTTGGAGGTCATCGAGGCAGCGTACATCTAGAAGACCCCGGTAGATGTGGGCGATGTTGCGGTGCCAGATGCGATAGAGACGCAGGTAGTCCATGTAGTTGGCCCGGTCCACGAAGTGCTCCCGGATGACGGCCTTGTCGGCCTCGGTCTCGGAGGAGTGCATCACCTCCAGGTCGGCGCGCCGGGCGATGGCCGGTGGAGGCCCGTCTAGGGCGGGGCAGACGGCCACCTCCTCCAGGCTGAAGCGGGAGGTCTCGTCGAAGCGGCGCTGGATCCGGCACTCCTCGCAGCCCCGGCAGCCGGCCAGGGTCAACTCGTACTGAGTAGTCTTGAGCCGGTAGAGCCAGGCGCTGATCTCGCCGATCAGTTCGTCGAACTGGGCGATCAGCTTGCCCACCCTCTCCTCGATCTGCCGGCGCTCTTGCCGAGCCAGGCCGCCGTCCTCCAGTTCCGCCGCCAGTTGCTGGAGCTCCAGCAGATCCTGGCTGAAGCGCTCGCCGCTCTGTCGCAGCTCGTGCTCGACCTGAAGGCGGGTCATCTCCCCCTTGAGCACCTGCATCCGCCGCCCCAGCCGGTCCATCTCCGCCTCGTCGGCGGAGGAGCGCTCCGGTTGTTGGGCAAGCGCCTTATAGACGGCCAAGAGGGACTGGTGCCGGGCGGTCATGGCCGCTTCTTTATCCGGCCAGAGGCCGAGGATATTGGGATGGGCGTTGCAGGCGTCCAGCATCACGGCGATGGCCGTGGCCGGATCGGCCCACCGGGTCATGTTCACGTTGAGGACGATGCGCAGCTCCAGGCTGGGCTTGGTCATGTTGACGATATTGGTGGCGGCCAGCTTGGAGTTGGGAATGTAGACCAGGACGTGGCGGCGGACGTCGTAGAGCTGGGTGACGCGGATGCCCACCTTGCGCACCTGGCAGATCTTGGAGTCCTCCAGGAGCAGAAGATCGTCCTCCCGGAAGGGGTTGTCCAAAATCATGTAGGTGCCGCTGAAGAGACCCTGGAGGGGCTCCTGGAACAAGTACCCGATTACCAGGCCGAGGAGGCCCAGGCCGGTGAGGAGGGCGGACAGGTTCCCTCCCAGGGTGGCCACCACGGCGTTGGCCAGGGCCACGATGATGATCACCGGACCCACCCGACCGAGGATGGGAATGATGATGTCGTCGGCCTGGCTGTCGGTCTGCTGGACGATGGGGGTCAGATAGGCGATCACCACCTCATAGAGGAGGCGCCAGGCGACGTAGCCCACCACCATGATGAGCACGCCGCTGTAGAGCCGTTGCAGGCTGTCGGTGACCTGGGAGGAGCCGAAGGCGATCCGCCAGGACTGGAGGAGGCCGTTGGCCACCAGCAGGAGTACCAGCGGCCGGCGGATGATACCGATGAGGATATCGTCAATCTGGGTGGCACTGCGCCGCAGCACCCGCTGCACCAGGAGGCGGGTGAGATGGGAGACGGCTAGGGCGATCAGAATCCAGACGACGAGGTTGGTGATGAAGACGGCCGGCGGGGTGGCGGCGAACCGGAGCGAGTCCGGCAGGGTGAGGTCCAGGCCAAGGATGGTGATCACCGGGTCTCCTGTGGGGTGAGGCGAAGGTCGTGTAGCCAGGAGGAAAGGCGGTCCAAGTCATGCTGGGATAGGAGGGCGGTGGGCGCGGTCTGGCCGGGAGGGGTGGAGCCCGGGGAGAAGCCGCCGGCGGCTAGTTGGCCGGGCGGCCACAGGGAGAACCAGGCCTTACCGATGATAGCCGACCGGGAGACGGACCCGAAGAAGCGGGAGTCGTTGCTGTTGTTGCGGTTGTCGCCCAGCATTAGGTACTGGTCCGCACCCAGGACATAGGGGCCCCAGACGGCGGGGCTCTGCTGCACCGGCAGGTAGGGCTCGGGGAGGGTCTGACCGTCCACGTACACCTGGTTGGCGATGATGCTGATCTCCTCACCGGGGAGGCCGATGACGCGCTTGATAAGGATGAGTTCCTCGTCCTGGGGGGAGTGGAACACGGCGATATCGCCCCGGTGGGGGTCACCCAACTTGTAGGACAGCTTGTTGACCAAGAGGTGCTGCCCCTCGTGCAGGGTGGGGAACATGCTGGTGCTGATGACGCGCGTGCTCTGGATGACCGCCCGCAGGGCCACGAAGAGCACCACCCCCAGGAGGACCGTCTCCAGCACCTCCTGGAGGAACTGGCCCCAGAAGCCGTCCGGCTCCGAGGGCGCCGGTTCGGCGGCGGGCATAGTCTCGGCCGGCCTCGGAGGAAAGGGCGGCAGTCCCGGCACCGAGGCCGGCCGGGGGCCGGCACCGATGAAGGGGGGCTCCGGCCGCATCTGGTCTCCTCGGCGGTCGCCCATGAAAGGAGGCATAGCGTCATCACGACGGTGAACCATGATCTCATTATAGAGCAAGGTGGGGCTCTTGGGCAGGAGGGAGCCCAGTTTGGGGACGAGTGGTGTAAGGGCGTCGCGGAGCCGCGCTTTTTGCGGAGGAGCTGCGCCCTTTCCACACTTTCCACACGGAGGAGGGCACAAAGAAAAGCATAGAGAAGGAGCAACCAGGGTACGGTTGCCCCTCCCGCGCTCAAGTCTCCAGGTCAATGGGGGGATCGAGCCCGGTGGTGCTTCCCGGGGGACCCCGGTGCCGAGCCGCTTCTGCCTGTTGGCGGCGCAGCTCCTGGCGGGCCAGCAACTCCAGCCGAGCCGCCAGGGCCGCCACCCTTCGGTCCTGGATCGAGGGCCGGGCGGAGGCGCGGGCGGCCCGGCCCACGACCTGCATTTTCTTGATGGTGGCCTCCGGGGAGCCGGGCACCGGGGCCACGTCAAGGTCCACTTCGCCGTGGACGGCGTACTGCCGCCCATCCGGCCCGATCCGGTGCTGGTATTGAGCCCCGTGTACGTAGGGGCCGCCCACGGACAGCTGGGCCCTCTCCTGCTCCCGCACCTCCGCGTCCCGGCGCTTCAGCTCGGAGGCATCTCGGAGTTCCTCGGGGGTGAGCCAACCCGGGGGCCTGGGCTCCGCCGAGGCAGGTGGGGCGGTCCGCGGATCCGGCGAGGAGACCGGGGCCCGCGATACCGTGGGGCGAATGCCTTCTATGCGATCCATGCTCATCACCATCCTCCTTCCTGTGGGATGGCCGACCGGTTACCTGGGTCATCGGCAAAAACGCGAAAAGCTCAGTAGCGAAAGAGTACTATCAGCCGCTCTCCGACGTAGACCCTGAAGGTCTTCATGAAGATTGACGAAATAACCGGCCCACGTTACCTCAGCGGGGCCACTGTCCGTGAGGAGCCGCTCCGCCATAATGAGGATTGACGAAATAACCAGGTCATCGCACGCGAATAGCCCCTCGGTTGAAACCGGGGCTGGAGGGCGCCTGCGCGCCGGGCGTCGGCCACTAGGCACGGCAGTGTCCGCTGCGCCGACGCACA
>JBBQIE010000196.1:0-5193 GCA_038324625.1 Anaerolineae bacterium
CTGGAGCGGCCCCACTGGCTGATCGGCCTCACCCGCCGCTGCGACGCCCTGGTGCAGGTGGGGATGCATGCCATGAGCGACACCCCCAACGCCAACCTCTGCCACACCATGAGCAAGTCCATCAAGGCCTACCGGGTGAACGGCCGCGACGTGGGGGAGATGGAGCTGGCCGCCTACCTAGTGGGCGATCTGGGCATTCCCTGGATCTTCACCTCCGGGGATCTGCACGCCTGCCGCGAGGCGGAGGAGTGGATACCGGGCATGGTGACGTCGGCGGTGAAGGAGGGCCTCGGCGAGGTCTGCGCCATCCATCTGGCCCCGGTGGACGCCCGGAGACTCATCCGGGACAATATCCAGGAGGCGGTGGCCAAGGCGGGCCGGATCGAGCCCCTGGTAGCCCGTCACCCGGTGGTGCTGGAGATCGAGCGGCGCGAGCCCGGCCCGGCGGAGGTGCTGGGCGATGGCGAGAGGGTGGACGCCTTCACCGTCCGCTGGACGGGGGATACACTTTGGGAAGTCTTCAACCGGTCGCGAGGGGTCCAGGTGCCGCTGCCGGGGTGAATCGGGGCTGGCGCCTACGCGGCAACGGTGATGATTACCGCCTGGGCGGGCTCCGTCTCCTCCGGCAGCGGTTCGCCCATCTCCTTGAGCGCCTCCAGGTACAACTCCACCGCTTCTTGGGCGTTGGACAGGGCCTCGGCCAGCGTGCCGCCTTGGGTGTTGCATCCGGAGAGGGCTGGCACCAGACACATCTTCAGTTGCCCTCGATCTACGGATACTCCACCTTTCCCGTCCGGTGCCTTTCCACCCACTCCCAGTTGACCTCCACCCCCATGCCCGGTCCCTGAGGCACGGGCACGCATCCCTCGGAGTCCACCGCATCCAGGGCGTCGCGGTAGCCGCCCCGATACAGGGGGATGTCGGCCAGGTCCTGGGCTTTGGGGTGAAGGAGGCCCATCTCGTAGTAGTTGGTGTTGCGGATGGCGGCCATGCACTGGCGCTGAGCCGGGCCGAAGCCGTGCAACTCGATGTCTATCCCCAGGGCCTCGGCGGCGTGGGCGATCTTCATGGTGCCGGTGATGCCGTCGTAGCCCACGTCCCCGCGGACGAAGTCGGTGGCATCGGCCAGGACGAAGTCTATGTGCGGCTCTAGGGAGCGGACGTGCTCCGTCATCAGGAGCGGGGTCTTGATCAGCTGCCGCAGCTTGCGGTGGCCGAACTGGGAGATCCCCCCGTCCCGATAGGGGTCCTCCAGCCAGAAGTAGCGCTCCTCGTCGCAGGCCCAGCCGACCTTGAGGGCGTCGCCGAAGGTCATGTACTCGCAGGCCGGGTCCAGCATCAAGTCCATACCCTCCCCCACGGCCCGGCGGACGGCGTGTACGGTGGCGATCTCTTGGACGATCGGGGCCCGGCCCCAGCCGTGGATCTTGAAGGCGGGGTAGCCCATGTCCCGGCATTGGAGGGCGAAGTCGGCGTAGGCCTCGGGAGTGGAGAGGCCGCCGTTCTCGTCCCCGTGATAGGTGCTGGCGTAGCAGGGGAGCCGGTCCTTGTAGCCACCCAGGAGGCGGTAGATGGGGAGACCGGAGTGCTTGCCGGCCAGGTCCCAGAGGGCGTTGTCAATGGGGGCCATGCCGATGCGGGCCACCTGGCGGAGAGCCCGCTTCACGTCGGTGTAGATGCGCTCCCGCTCCAGGGCGTTCTTGCCCATGAGGTAGGGGGCCACGATGGGTAGGGTGGAGTACTCTGCGGCGCTGCCCCCGGCGTACTCACCCACGAGGCCGACATCGGTGAGGATGCGGATGATGTAACCCTTGCGGGAGGCGGTGCTGCCCGGCACGTAGACGAGGTTGAAGCCGTTGTAGTCGGTTCCCATCTCCCGCAGCCTGTACTCGTACTCGTGGACCTCGATGCCGGTTATCCTGGGCTCGGCCATGTCTCCACTCCTGTACTTGAGGAGCCGGCTTAGGTCACGGCTCCCTGCCACTATCGAAGCACCCTTCCCGGGCCAGTATGCAGCCGGGCTCAGGAGTTTACAAGGGAATCCGTTCCGGCCGGGGTGCATTTCAGTTTAGCGGCGAAGGCGCTAGGGGCTGGAGGCGGACAACGGTAGGGGCGCCGCGGAGGGCTTCAGCCCGGAGCTGCGCCCTCCCCCGCGTGGAAAGGGCGCAGCTCCGCCGCAAAAAGCGCGGCTCCGCGGCGCCCCTACGCGACTCGCCCCCAGATTGAAATGCACCCTTCCGGCCGGCGCCGGTGGATTGGGTATCCCCAGTGTGATAGGATTCTAGGGTTCTGGGCCATGCATTCCTGCTCGGAGGAAGGCGAGAATGGGTTCAATAGTCAGCGCCATTCGTGGTGGACCGGGAAGCAAAGCAACCGTGGCCCGGGCCATAGCTCTAGCCAAAGAGACCGAACTGCCGCTTTACTTCCTCTACGTGGTCAACCTCGACTTCATGGATCGCGTAGGCAGTAGTCGCGTTCATGTCATCTCTGAGGAAATGCATGAGATGGGCGAGTTCGTCCTGCTGGCCGCGCAGGAGGAGGCTGCCAAGGCGGGTGTCGAGGCCACGGGAGTAGTCAGGGAGGGGAAAGTCACTGACGAGATAGTTGCTCTATGTCACGAGGTTAGTGCCGCGTTTCTGGTGATAGGCCGGCCTCGGGCCATGAGCGGAGACAACGTGTTCACAGATCACCAGCACCCGGAGGTCTGCCGGTTGTTGGAGAGTGAGACGGGTGCGAGGGTGATCATCCCGGAGGCCGACTGAGCCATGAGGCGCCGCATACGCTTGGTAGTCTTGCTCGCTTCTCTCCTAGCCGGAGCCTTGCTTCTCGGCGTGCCGAGGGCAGCTAGCCGCGCTCAGGCCCCGGAAGGAACAGCGGTGATCACCGGCACCGTCCACGGCAAACAGGGGCAGGTAGTCGAAGGGGCCGCGGTCCGCTTGGTGGCCCAGGGGACCGGTGACGAGCTTGAGGGGGGCGTCACCCAGGCGGACGGTCGCTTTGCCCTGATGGTACCCGAGACCGTGCCCGACGACCTGGTCATTCACGTCGAGCGCGCCCACTACGAAGACATGGCCGTGGTACTGGACCCCGAGGCCGTGGAAGGCTTGCGCCAGGGGCAACCCGTGGCTCTGCCCGATATCCACCTGCTCCGCCAGGTCAACGCCTCGTTCTGGATCGCGACCTTGATTTTCGCCGGCATGTTGGCCCTGATCGGGCTGGGGAAGCTGCACAATACCCTGACGGCGCTACTAGGGGTGACGCTGATCTTCTTCGTCAGCTATCTGGGTGGTGCCCTGAACCACGATCTGTTCATCCTCGACTTCAGTGGGGCTCTGCGGTACGTGGACTGGAACGTGATCTTCCTTATCATGGGCATGATGATAATCATCGCCGCCGTCGAGAGGACCGGGCTGTTTCAGTGGTTGGCCTACAACGCCTATCGCCTCTCCGGCGGACGGGTGTGGCTACTGATACCAATACTGATGTTGGTCACCGGGGTGACTTCGGCCATGTTGGACAACGTCACCACCATGCTGCTCATGACGCCGATCACCGTCCAGATAGCCCTGACCCTGGGCATAAGCCCTCTGGCACTGCTGATGCCGGAGGTGATGGCCTCCAATGTGGTCGGGATCAGCACTCTGATCGGCACTCCCACCAACATCCTCATCGGCTCCTTCGCCAAGATATCGTTCAATGGCTTCCTCTCCAACCTCACGCCCGGCGTTCTGCTGGCCTTCGTGGGCTTGGTCATCTACAGCGAATTGGTATACCGAGGCGAAATCCATGGATCCGAATCAGAAGAGGTATCGCACCTGCTACTTGAGAGGCTAGCGGAGAGAGCGAAGATCACGGAACCCGAGGACCTGAAGAAGGCCGGGGTGGTTGGGGCCTTCATGCTGTTGCTCTTTATCACCGGTGAGCACGTTCACCTGGTTCCTGCGGTTACGGCCATTATGGGGGCGACGGTCCTCCTGATCTGGACCCGACCGGACATAGACGAGATGATCGAGGAAGTTGATTGGACGACTTTGGTGTTCTTCATGGCTCTGTTCATCGTCGTCGGCGCCGTTCAGGAAGTGGGATTGGTCAGCGTGGTCGCCGATGTCATCGGGCGGCTGGTGGCCGGCAACCTGGTAGTTGCCATCCTGGTGGTCACCTGGAGCAGCGCCCTGTTGTCTACCGTGATAGCCAACATACCCTTCACGGCGGCGATGCTGCCGGTGGTCGGATACCTGACCGCCACGGTCCCGGGAGCCCACAGTAAGGTGATCTTCTACTGCCTGTCGGTAGGATCGGGCATGGGCGGCAACGGCTCCTTGATCGGCGCCTCGGCAAACATGGTTACCGCCGGTATAAGTGAGCGAGCCGGCTATCCCATCAGTTTCGCCTACTTTCTCAAGAAGGGGCTGCCGGCCCTTCTGATCACGGTCGGTCTGGGCACAATATGGTTGTTGTTGCGGTTCATAGTGTTCCCGGGCACGGCCACCTAGCGGGAACTATCCAAGGGGGACGAGGTGAGCGGAAAGGGGTTGGAGCACATCGCCTGCGCGGTTCGCGGGGGAATACAGAGCCGGGAGACGGTGACACGCGCGGTTGACTTGGCCCTGGAGAACAGCGCTCTCTTGACCTTCTTCCACGTGATGGACGCCGAGTTCCTGCAGCACGCCACCATCGGACCGCTCAGCGTGGTCTACCAAGAGCTGGTGGAGATGGGTAACTTCACCATGGTCATTCTCTGTGATCGGGCTCGCCGAAGGGGCGTGGCCGAGGTGGACTACGTGGTTCGGGAAGGCAACATCCGCCGGCAACTGCTTCAGGCCGCCATCGAGACCCACGCCGAGTTGCTGGTCATCGGGCGACCGGCGCCCAGTTCCGGTCGCAGCGTCTTCAAGGCCGACGAAGTGGATGGATTCGCCGCCGAGTTGGAGCGGCTGGGCAACATAAGGGTGTTGACCGTTTGACGCCCGATCCGGGTCGAAGTCACCGTCGCCATATCTACGAGCGCCGACGTTAGACGGTCACCGTTGTCGAACTCCTCCCGCGCCCCATCGTGCTATAATGCACCCTCAGATGCGCGGCGGGAGAAGGAGCAGGGACATGGATACCCAGACGTACATCCGCGACGTGGCGGAACACGTGGGCGAAGCGGTGGTGATCAAGGGCTGGCTCTACAACCGCACCGACAAGGGC
>JBBQIE010000197.1:0-5172 GCA_038324625.1 Anaerolineae bacterium
CCAGCCCCGACGAGATCATGGCCGGCAAGGTCCTGGCCATCCTGGGAACCGGCGTGGCCCAGATGGCCATCTGGTTCGTGGTCATAGCCGTCGGCGTTCTCATCGCCCGCACCCAGTTGGACTTCCTTCAGGGGTTCCAGATGGATTGGTCCTTCCTGATGGTGGTGGGGTTGGCCTTCATCCCCGCCTACGTGCTCATCACCAGCCTTCTGGCGGCAGTGGGGGCCATCTCCGGCGACGTGCGCGAGAGCCAGCAACTGGCGGCGGTCATCAGCCTCCCCACCTACGTACCCCTCTGGTTCCTGGTCGCCATCATCGAGCATCCCAATTCCGTCGCCCCGGTAGCGCTCACCCTATTCCCCCTGACCGCCCCGCTCACCCTGAGCTTACGTTGGGCCTTCAGCAGCGTGCCCACCTGGCAGTTCGCCCTCAGCGTGACCATCCTCATTCTCAGCGCCATCGGGTCCGTCTACCTGGCCGGCCGGGTCTTCAATGCCGGCATGTTGCGCTACGGGCAGAGGCTCTCCTTGGCCGAGATCCGCCGAGCTTTGACGAAAGGCGGTGCCCGATGAACCCCATCCTTGTCGTCGCCAGACAGGAGTTCCTGAGCACGGTCCGTAAGCGGTCCTTCATCATCCTGGTGGTCGGCCTGCCTCTGGTAGCGGCCGCCGTGGTCGCCTTCCTCAACCTCACCGGACGTGGAACCCAGCCGACGGCGGTCTTCCAGGCCCCGGAGGCCCCCACCACCGCCGAGGGCTACGTGGATCACGCCGGCATCATCGAGAGCATTCCCGAGCCCTTGGCCGGGGCCTACATCGCCTATCCCACCGAGGATGAGGCGCGATCGGCGGCCAAGAGCGGCCGGATCAGCGGCTACTACGTCATCCACTCCGATTACCTCGAGTCCGGCGAGATCACCCTTTTCCAGCGGGAGTTCAACCCCATCCGAGCCGAGGGGGCGTCCAGGGCCTTCCGCTACCTCGTTCTCCTCAATCTCACCGGAGACCCGGAGCTGACCTCTCTCCTCTGGGACCCCTCCTCCATGCAGGAGGTCACCCTGGAGGCAAGAGAAGAGGCCCAGACGGAGGGAATGGCGTCGTTCTGGCTGCCCTACGGCATCCTGATGATCCTGTTCATGTCCCTATCCATGTCCTCGGGATGGCTCCTGCAGAGCGTCACCGTGGAGAAGGATACCCGCATGTTGGAGGTCATGCTCTCCAGCATCTCACCGGCCCAAATGCTGGTGGGCAAGACCCTGGCCTTGGGCGGTGCCGGCCTGCTCCAGGTGGCGGTATGGCTTCTGAGCGGCAGCCTCATGCTCAGCCTAGGTGGGGCCGGCCTCAACCTCCCCGCCGGCTTCGAGATCGGCGCCGGGGTCATCATCTGGGGGGCGGTGTTCTTCCTGCTCGGCTACGCCCTCTATGCCTCCCTCATCGCCGGGCTGGGGGCTCTGGCCCCCAGTCTCCGGGATGCCAGCCAGGCCACCTTCTTGATCTACCTGCCCTTGCTGGTGCCTCTGTGGTTCATCAGCGCCATCGCCAACCAGCCCAACGGCCCTCTAGCGGTGGCCTTCAGCCTGTTCCCCTTCACCGCCCCGGTGGTGATGGCGACCCGTCTGGTCCGAGTGAGCCCCCCCATCTGGCAACTGGCCCTGGCCGTGGGCCTGCTCCTGGCCACCGCCTACGGCACCACCCGGTTGGCGGCCCAGCTGTTTCGAGCCCAGACGCTCCTCTCCGGCCAGCCGCTCTCCCTAGCCAATCTAAAGACCGCCCTGCGCCGCGACTGAGGCACTCCCCGGCGCGGGTGGACACCCCTTCGCCGTCACCCTGAGACCCCCATGCCTCCGCGAGGCATGTCGGAAGCCTATGACCACAATCCGTAGGGGCGAATCTTGTATTCGCCCGGCCACCGAGGGCGAACACAAGGTTCGCCCCTACGGGTCGCCACCCAGTAAGTCATGAGGAGCGCTCCGTTCAGCATGACGGTTAATAGTTTACGAATAGTATTCATCATCCTCATCAATCTCTCGCCCTTTGCGCCTTGGCGTCTTTGCGTGAGGCTCCCCTCCCCCAGGCCAGACTGCCGCCGACCACCTTGCCTCGGCGCCTGCCTGCTGCTATTGTAGGGTTATCGGGCCCAAGGACGGGATGTTGGGCCCGTTTCCCATGCTCCTCGAGGTGACACATGGCTCTGGTGACCAGCAAGGAAATGCTCATCCGGGCGCGCCGCCAACGCTACGGCGTCGGCGCCTTCAACGCCAACAACCTGGAGATGGTCCAGGCCATCATCGAGGCAGCCGAAGTGGAAGGGGCCCCGGTCATCGTCCAGATCAGCGAGGGCGCCATCCGCTACGGCGGGCTCCACTACCTGGCCGCCATCGTGCGGGTCGGGGCGGAGCAGGCCCACGTCCCGGTGGTGCTGCACTTCGATCACGGATCCGGGTTCGAGACCAACATGCGCTGTCTGGGGGCCGGTTTCACCTCACTCATGTTCGACGGCTCCGCCAAGCCCTGGGACGAGAACGTGGCCACCACCGCCCTCATCGCCCGCGCCGCCCACGCCTGCGGCATCCCGGTAGAGGCGGAACTGGGGCAGGTCCTCCAGAGTCGAGATCAGGTCACCGCCGATCAAGTACAAAGCGTCATGACCGACCCGAGCCTAGCCGCCGAGTTCGTCCGCCGGACCGGCTGCGACGCCTTGGCCATCGCCGTCGGCTCGGTACACGCCATGCAGTCCCGCGCCGCCGAGCTGGACCAAGATCGGATCGCCGCTTGCGCCGCCGAGGTGGAGGTGCCCCTGGTGCTGCACGGGTCCTCCGGCGTCACCGAGGACAGCATCGCCGAGGCCATCGAGCGGGGAATCACCAAGATCAACGTGGGCACCTACATCGCCGCCGGCTTCACCGAGGCCGCCCGCGAGGCAGCCACCGCTAATCCCAAGGAGTTCGACCCGCGCAAGGTCCTCACCCCGGCTCGGGATGAGGTGAGAGAGCGAACGCGGGAGAAGATCAGGCTGTTCGGCTCGTCCGGCCGGGCGAGAGACGGGGCTTGGACGGCGGAACCGTCCAGCTTCACCGCTCCCGGCTTCGCCCCGATCGAGTAGACGCAACCGCAACCATACTTACCGCACAGGGGGAGGTACGATCATGAAGATAGGCGTTCTCACCGGCGGCGGCGACGTGCCCGGCCTCAACCCGGCCATCCGCGGCGTCGCCCGTCGCTCTTTCCAGCACGGCAGCCAAGTCATCGGCATTCTCGACGGTTGGCGGGGCCTCGTCGAGGCCGACACCATCGAGATGACCCCGGAGCGGGCCTCCGGCATCCTCCACGTCGGCGGCACCATCCTGGGATCGTCGCGCACCAACCCGTTCAAGAAAGAGGCCGACCTCAAGCGGGCCCTGGAGAACGTCAAGGCCCTGGGGCTCGACGCCATCGTGGCCATCGGCGGCGATGACACCCTGGGCGTGGCCCTCAAGCTCTACAAAGAGCATAACGTCCCCACCGTGGGGGTGCCCAAGACCATGGACAACGACGTGGGCGAGACCGAGTTCTGCATCGGCTTCGACACCAGCATCGAGATCGTCACCGAGGCCCTGGACCGCCTGCACACCACCGCCTGCTCCCACCACCGAGTGATCGTGGTGGAGGTCATGGGCCGGCACGCCGGCTGGGTGGCCGTCTACGGGGGGATGGCCGGGGGAGCGGACTTCATCGCCATCCCCGAGCGCCCGGTCAACCTCCAGGAAATCGTCGCCAACCTCAAGCGCCGCTACGAGCTGGGCAAGTGCTTCAGCATCATCGTGGTAGCCGAGGGGGCGAACATCGAGGGAATGCAGGAAGTGGAAGAGCGCGATGCCTTCGGCCACGTCATCCTGGCCAAGCGGGCCGTGGGGCAGACCCTGGCCGAGCAGCTCGAAGCCGCCACCGGCTTCGAGACCCGCGCCGTCCAGTTGGGCCACCTTCAGCGCGGCGGGCCGCCCTCGGCCTTCGATCGGGTCCTCGGCCTGCGCCTGGGCGTCCGCGCGGCGGACATGGTCCAAGAGGGCAAGTTCGGCTACATGCCCGCCTTCAAGTGCTCCCAGATCGTGGACGTGTCCCTGGAGTCGGCCCTCCGAGTCAATCGCACCGTGGACACCGACCTCTACGAGGCGGCCAAGGTCTTCTTCTAGAGCACCTTCGGCACGGCGCATCTCCCGCGTATAGCACAGAAGTCAGAGGCCCCTTACGCGCCGGCGCGTAAGGGGCCTGGTGGCGAGAGGCGGCTCGGCGCCGATGGCTAGGGACCGGGGGCATAGGAGTCCACCATCCGCTGTAACAACTTCGCGTACTCCTGGGCCTCGTCCTCGCCGATGGGGCTGCCGCTGGGGCAGAACTCCGATGTTGTCGCCAGCACTCCCACGTAGGCCTCTGTCACCCGCCCAACCAGTACGTGATGCACCCCCGCCGTCCCTTGATCCCACACCGCCACCCCCGACTCTCCCGTCACCTCGCGCCAAACTAGGCGGGCCGGATCGGCTCCTCCCAAGGCCGGCGCCAGGTCCAGCCCGGCCTCAACGCTCATCCCCAGCGGACGGGTCACCAGGTATACGATCCCGGACATCCGGGCATCGGACAGATAGGGCAGAACCCCGCTGAGCCCGGGGACCTCCTCGGCCCTCCACCCGGCCGGCACCAGGATCCGAGCGCCCGAGGGCAAGGTCCGTTCCTCCAGGCTTTCGATCATGGCCTGTAGAGCCCCGGCACATACCCCCTCAGGCACAGCGGTGGGCGCCGCGGTCGGGGTCCTGGTGGAGGTGGGCACCCGGGTCGCCGTGACCGCTCGGGTGGGAGTGACGCTCTCCACGGGAGATGGGGTCGGCCCAGCCGTCGCCGTGGGCACGGCGGTCGGTGTTACGGTGGGCAGGGGCGTTCCCGTGGGGGTGGCCGATGCCGTGGCGGTCGGGGTGAAGGTCGCCGTCTCCGTGGGAGTAGCCGTCGGAGTTAGGGTGCTGGTGGGCGTGGCCGTAGGAGTCGCGGTAGCGGTTGGAGTGGGAAGCGCCGTTCCCGTGGAGGACGGTGTTACCGTAGGGGTGACGGTAGCCGTGGGAGTGAAGGTAGCCGTCGCGGTGAAGGTAGCCGTCGCGGTGAAGGTGGGAGTGGCCGTGGGCCTCTGGGTTGCGGTTGCGGTGGCGGT
>JBBQIE010000198.1:0-5147 GCA_038324625.1 Anaerolineae bacterium
GGCTGCGGGGATAGTGGTTAGTGGTGTGGGGAATCATCTTGAGGTCCGCTATCCACTCTGGAGCAATCCCACTGGTGGCGCTATAGTAGGCACACACCCGTGGGTGACTGGTGGTGGAGGCGAGGATGTTTCAGGAAGCCCTACTAAGCGATTCCGACGTGACCATGCTGGCCGATGCGGTGCTGGAGATCCTGGAAAGCGCCGGGATCATCTGCCAGAACCGGGAGATCATGGAGGCGCTGGCCGAATGGGGCGCGTCGGTGGACCGGGAGGGGGAGCGGGTCTGGTTCCCGCGCTCAGTGGTCGAGGGGTTCGTCGCCGGGCTGCGAGAGGAATACGGCGGGCAGGAGGCGGAGGGGCCCAGACTCCGGGCTCCCCATCAGCCGGGGGTGGGCACCCAGGTGGCCCAGTTCTACTACGATGACGACACCGGCGAGCGTCGGCCCGGCACTCGCCAGGACCTTATCCGCCTGACTAAGCTGGGCGACGTTCTGCACCCCGAGGGGTCGGTGGGCCACTCCCTCCTCCTGCGAGAGGTCCCGCCCCTACTGGAGCCCCTGGAGGCGGGGCTGGTCCTGGCAGAGTACGCTCACAAACCGGGGGCGCCCTTCGCCTGGGAGGCGCGGCAGGTGCCGTACCTGATGGAAATGGGGGAGGCCCTAGGGATCGAGAACTGGTTCAACCTGGGGGCCGTCTGCTTCGCCCACCCCCTGCGCTTCGATGGGGATGTGGCGGCTCGATTCGTGCTCATGGCCAGGGTGAACCACTCCATCGGCCTCACCGGGATGCAGGTGGCGGGCGCCACCACTCCGGTGACCGTGGCCGGTTTCGTGGCCGTGAGCGCCGCCGAGTTCGTGGCTACCTGGTTGGCGGGGCGAGCCCTCAATCCCCGGATTCCCCTGGGCGGGAGCGTCTGGGGGGCCACCCTGGATATGCGCGGGGGGGACGCCAGCTACAGCGCCCCGGACGCCATGCAGCGCTCCTTCGCCCTGAACCAGTTCCTCCGCCGTTGGTGCGGGCGCGGGGTGGCCATCGGCGGGGGAGAGTACTCCGCCGCCAAGGTCCCCGGCCTGTACGCCACCCTGGAGAAGGCCTACAAGGCCATGACTATCGCTGCCTTCACCGGGAATCACCCGCCGGTGGGGGACGGCATGGTGGACACCGGCAAGACCATCAGCGCCGTGCAGCTGTTCCTGGACCGGGAGACGACGGGGATGCTGGAGGCCCTGGCCCGGCCGGTGGAGGTGAGCCCCGAGACCATCGGGATGGAGGCCATCCTCGAGGTGGGCCAGGGGCTGGAGGGCAGCTACCTGACCACCGATCATACCCTGCGGCACTTCCGCGCCAACGTGTGGCTCCCCGCCATCATGGACCGGGCCGGCTACGGGGGCCCCGACTTCGAGGAGGCGGTCCTGGCCCGGGCCCGCAAGCGAGTGGAGGAGCTGCTGGGACAGTACCGGAAGCCGGACCGGGACCCGGCGGTGCTGGAGAAGATGCGCGCGGTCATGGAGCGGGCCCGGCGGGAGCTGTTGTGAGCCAACGCCTGGGGGATCGGCGAGTGCGGCACAAGCCTGTGCGAGTGGGCCGCACTCGTCCACCCGGATGCCGGTGAGGGGCGGGCACGCCAACTCGGGTGCCCGTCACCCAGAACGACATAGCACGAGCCCTTAGATTGGGAACCGGTTCGTCAGTCGCTAAGCACCGCGAGAGGCGGATGGTGTACCCGTTCAGTACCTCAGTGACAACTTCCTCCATTGGGTCTAGCTCACGACTGGGGGCTTGGTGAGAGATCCTGTCGGGATGGGAACCAACAGGCGGACGGCCATACTACGTTGCCTGCGATCTGGGTACGCCGTTCGGTCTTGCGGCCTTGCGGCCCAATACTCCGGAATGAGGTCGCTTCGTGCTCAGGTGATCCCTGCGGCATGGTGGTTCCACCACCTTCCTTATTGTTTGCACCAGGAATCTACCTCAGCCCAATTGCCATACATGTATCTAGTATATCTATTGCCCCATAGTTTTCGTACTCTCTTGACAATATGGGGAACCCCGGCGATGCTTCGCAGCATCTACCAACCGCAGAGCGGGAGCCAGGAGGCCGAGCTATGAACGCAATCGGTGCCAGTGCAACACTTTGCCTAGGCGCACGAGAGTGGTGTGCCGAGTTTCAGCATCCGTCACGGTCTGGAGCTGGCGGCAACCAGGGACCTCCCGTTAGAAGGCGATTGCGCACTCAGGACCAGGCCGAGGCCCAGCTCCTTCTTGCCCAGTTGAACGAGATTATTGCAGACCCCACCTTGTGGGATCTCGATAGCCTTGCCTCTGTCAAAGGCCGGTTCGATCCGAGAGTGCTGGAGGCCTTCCGGGGTACCCAGGCGGATCAGGCTCTTGACCCATGGGCCATCCGAGATGAGGCTATTCCGCTACCTGGCGGTCCGGATTCAGACGACGGGTACGGTCGCGTACTCTTTGTCGGGACCACGGGTGCGGGCAAGACGACAGTGATTAGGCAGTTAATCGGAACCGATCCGGAACGAGAGAGATTCCCATCCATCTCCGCTGCTAAGACGACGATATGCGACATGGAGCTGGTCCTCGATCAGGGGCCATACAGAGCAGTGGTGACATTTCTGCCCAGGGATCTGGTACGCCAGTACATCTCCGAGTGTCTCATGGAAGCAGTGATGGCGACGCTTGAGGGTGCCCTTGACCGCGAAGTGAGGCGTCGGTTTCTTGAGCACAGCGAGCAGAGGTTCCGGCTGAGCTATGTTCTTGGAAATCCATCCTACCTGGGGCCAACGGACAGCGAGGACCTCGAAGAGGACGAAGCCGTTGATAGTCCGCCAGATGACTCCGACGCACTGACGGATGCGGAACGAGAGGAGCTCCTTCGCACACTGCTTCGCTACTTCAGCGGCATCGATGGCCTTGCGGAGGAAGGTAGGAATCGCCGCCAGGCGATCGCTTCTGACCACGACATAGATCTGGCGGCGGTATCACCCGATGACCGGGCAGCCATACAGGAGTTGTTGGAGGACGATCTAGCCAAACTGGATGAATATACGGGGCTGGTGAATGCCATTCTGGTTGATGTCGAATCACGTTTTGGCCTTCTGTCAGATGGGGACGTGACCCGTGGACCAGATGCCTGGCCCACCAAATGGACCTATGAGGGATCGGATCGCGCGCGATTCCTCCGACTGGTGAACCGGTTCTCAAGCAACTACGGCCCTCTGTTCGGTCGCTTGCTCACTCCATTGGTGGACGGCATTCGGGTGGCCGGGCCATTCAGCCCCGATTGGCATGAAGGGGGCACCCCACGGCTGGTGCTGATGGACGGCGAAGGCATTGGACACGTTGCAGACAGCACGTCAAGCCTCTCCACGTCTGTCACGGGAAGATTCCGAGTCGCGGATGCCATCGTTCTTGTCGACAACGCTGCTCAGCCGATGCAAGCCGCACCGTGCAAGGTACTCGAGACTCTCGTGACAAGCGGTCACGAATCCAAGTTGGTAGTGGTATTCACCCACTTCGAGGCAGTGAGGGGAGACAACCTTAGAGGACTCGATGCCAAGAAGGACCACGTCATCAGTTCCTTTGACAATGCTTCGAATGCCATCGGTAGGAATCACGGTAGCGAGGCCGGGGTGGCACTTCGGAGGCTAGCTCCGGATCGTCTAGTCTTTCTGGCCAATGGTCACAAGCGGGCGTCGGAGATTCTAGAGCCCACTCGCATGGAACTGCGCAGGCTTCTTCACTTGATGGAATCGGCAGTTGTCCCCGTGGAACCGTCCAGCTTCCAGCCCATCTACGATACCGCCGGGCTGGTCCTGGCAAGCCAGAAGGCTACGCAGGAGTTTCATGACAGATGGAATGGGATTCTGGGAATGGACTCGCGAAGCCAGTCTCGACCGGAGCACTGGACGAGGGTGAAAGCCCTATCCCGACGTCTGGGTGAGATGGGACAGGACGAGTATGACACTCTTAGGCCCGTGGCTGACCTGAAGGCGCTGCTAATGACGCACCTGAGCCGGTTTCTGGCCAGCCCTACTGCATGGTTTCCATTCGCGCCTCCTGAGGATGGCGCGGAGAGAACGCAGGCGATAGACGCGATCAGGAGAGACGTACACGATAGTTTGGGCGAACTCTCCCGTCGTCGTGTCATGGAGCAACGCATCGCCCAGTGGGTAGCGGCCTACGAGCATCGTGGCAGAGGGTCAACTCGAGTCCGAGCAGCAGATATCGCGTCTATCTACGGTGCTGCTGCACCAACTCTGGATGCGGCGCTACAGCCGAGCGGACGGGAGTTCTTGTCTGATGTGGGTGATCTCCTGGCGGAGTGCGTGCTCGCGGGTGGCGGGCGCTTGATAGGATGGGAAACCGGAAGCCGGGACGGGCAGGCTGCGGGGTCCTGACGCGCCACTTGCGTGAACCACAGCTTGGCACGCCTCCGTGGGACCGAGTCGGGGTGTGAAGGCTTCGTGGGTGGGCCACGTCTGAGGCCCGCGGGCCCGGGCCACTAGGCGCTGACCAGCAGGGATCCCGGTCTCAAGCGCCGATGAGTGTAGCAGGCGGCAGACAACGCAGGCAGCCCGTCTAGTCTACGCCTGCTTCCGTGGCTCGAGTGGGTGCTGCGGGCGTGCAGAGTGGCACCGGATGACGGGAGGTTGCCTCACTGCCCAGCTAAGCACAGGCCGTCCCGATCGCTCGCGAGCCCTAGCCCCGGTCGGAAGTCGGCCCCCGGTGGGAACGCTTCATCTCGGCGCCGGAGCCGGGAAGATGATCGGCGATCATGGCCCCGGCCTCGGCCGGGGTCAGAGCCGGGACCCGGAGGCCCCGCTCCAGGCCGCGGCCGGCGGTGAGCAGGAATCCGCCGGGGCGGATGCCCCCTCGGGCCGGACGGGTGTCGGCAGGGGCGAAGGCATAGCCCGCCGGGGCCAGCAGGCGGTGGGCTTGCCCATTGGGGGATCGACCCTCTTGGACCGGGACCCAGGCCTCGCCCTCGGGGAGAACGGCATCCGCGGGCAACTCCAGGAGGGCTCCGCCGTCCAGGGTCCTCGTCCCCGGGCTGACCTCGGCGGGATCGAGGGTGGCGAAGAGGGGCCACACTTCGCCGGTAGAGATCAGGAAGACGGACCACCGCGCCA
>JBBQIE010000199.1:0-5142 GCA_038324625.1 Anaerolineae bacterium
GCCGACCCGGACCGGGCCCGGTTCTGCACCGCCTGCGGCCGTCCCCTGGCCCCCAGCCACCGCTTCTGTCCCTCCTGCGGCGCCCCCGTCGGAGGTGAGGACTGATGGCGGCCATCAACAGGCTGGGCAGAATGACGTTTCGGCCGCTCCTGGCCACCGTCCTCGTCGCCGCCGTCCTGATCGGGGACCTTCAGGGCCGCTGGTCGGCGGCGGCCCAGGCCACTTCCGAGGCGGCCACCCCTCCCCCCGCGGCCACCACCGAGGACATCTCCGGCATCACCATCACCCAGTTGCATCTCTTCATCGTGCCCCTGGGGGACTCCCTGCAGATCGCCGAGTCCTACGTGCTCAGCAACTCCGGCAGCGAGACCTACGTGGGCTCCCCGACCGGCGACGGGCAGCGGATCACCGTCCGCTTCTCCTTGCCGCAGGGGGCCACGGCCCTGTCCTTCGACGAGGAAAGCGGCTCCGACCGCTACGTCGTTCTCGATGAAGGCTTCGGAGACACCTTGCCCATACCACCTGGAGAGGGAACCCTGCTGGCCCAGTTCAGCTACCAGGTCCCCTACCAGCCGGGAGAAATGATCCAGCGCTCGACCTCCCTCCCGGTCACGGCGGCGGCCGTTTTCCTCGTGGGTGAGACACTGGCGCTCCAGGGGCCGGGGTTCGCCCAGCAGGGAGTCATGGACACCCAGATGGGCCCCACCACCTACTACACCGCCGGGTCCTTGGCCGCCGGCCAGGCCCTGGCCTTCGTCCTCTTTCCCCAAGCGTCGCCCGGGCAGGCCCCCTCAGCTCCGGCCATCACCGCCCCCAGCCGCAACTCCGGCCTCGAGCTCGGCATCGGGCTGTTGGCACTGGCGGTGGCCGCGGGACTGGCCTATTTCCTCTGGCGACCCAGCGGCGTCTCGACTATGCCCGATCGAGTCCATCCCCAGGTGGCTCAGATCGCCGAACTCGATGCCTCCTTCACCCGCGGCGATGTGGACGAGAGCACCTATGAGAAACGCCGCCGCGCCCTCAAGCGGCAGGTGCAAGCGGCTCTGAACTCAGCCGGGCCCGGCAAGGGAGAACGGTCGGCCAGGGACGGCCGGTGACGCCGAGCCCAGTCGAAGCTCGTTCGACCGTCGAAGCCCCGTCGGTCACCGAGGAAGACCGGGCTTCGGCTCCCGAGGTGATTCCCCTGATCGAGGTCCGCGACCTCTGCAAGTCCTTCGGGCCCCGAGCCGCTCTCTCCAACGTGGACCTGGACATATTCGCCGGCCAGTTGCTGGCCCTGCTCGGGCCCAACGGGGCCGGCAAGACCACCCTGTTACGCATCCTGGCCACCCTCTCCAAGCCCACCAGCGGCTCTATCCGCTACGAGGGAGTGGACATGACGCGGGAGGGCACCACTCTCCGTCGCCGGATAGGGCTGCTCTCTCATCAGAGCTTGCTCTACGAGGATCTCACCGCCCACCAGAACCTCGCCTTCTACGCCATCATGTACGACCTGGCCGAGCCCGAGGAGAGGATCAGCGAAATGCTCCGGCGAGTGGGCCTGGAGGATCGCCGGGAGGACCTGGTGCGCACCTTCTCTCGCGGGATGCAGCAGCGACTGGCCTTGGCTCGGGCCCTCCTGCACCGACCCTCGGTGCTGCTCCTCGACGAGCCCTACAGCGGCCTCGACCCCCGAGTCACGGCGATGCTCAGCGATCTCCTGGCCGAGCTGCGCGAGGAGGGTTGCACCATCGTCATGACTACCCACGACCTGCCGCAAGGCCTGGCCCTCGGACGGCGCATCGTGGTGCTCCGGCGGGGACGCATCGTGTATGATGCTCCGCGGGACCAGGTGGACGAGCGCGATTTCCCCCGGCTATACGACGAGCTTACCGACTGACACGGGAGTCCATGGGCTTTCTCAGGAAGGTGGGGGCCATCATCGCCAAGGACATCGCTGCCGAGCTCCACACTCGGGAGATGGTCAGCGCCATGCTCGTCTTCGCCGCCCTGGCCCTGCTCATCTTCAGCTTCGCCCTGGACCTTCAGGGGCGAGCGGCGCGGGCGGCCGCTCCCGGGGTACTCTGGAGCACGGTGTCCTTCGCCGGGGTGCTGGGCCTGAGCCGCTCCCTAGCCCGCGAGCAGCTCAACGGTTGCATCGAGGGGCTGCTCCTGGCCCCGGTGGACCGGAGCGCCATCTTCTTCGGCAAGGCCATTGGCAACCTGGCCTTCATCGTCACCGTCGAGCTGGCCCTCCTGCCCCTGGCGGCGGTCCTGTTCAGCGCTCCCCTACTCAAGCCCGCGGTGCTGCTGGTAGTGGCTCTGGGCACCATCGGCTACGCCGGCGCCGGTACCCTGCTGGCGGCCATATCGGTGAATACCCGGGCCCGCGAGGTGCTGCTGCCCGTCCTCCTCCTGCCGGTGGTGGTCCCGGCCCTGATCGCCGCCGTCCGCGCCACCACGGGGCTGATGGAGGGGGCTTCCCTGACCGATGTGGCCGGCTGGGTGAACCTCCTGGTGGCCTACGATCTCGTCATGGTGGCGGTCTCTATGCTCACCTTTTCCTACGTGGTGGAAGAGTGATGGAACTATGAGGGAAGCACGAAGAGACGTACTGGGGCTGGCTCTGGCCTTGGCCAGTGCCCTGCTCCTGCTGGTGGCCATCGGCCTGGTGTTCGGCTACGCCCCCCGCGAGCTAACCATGGGCGAGGTGCAGCGCATCTTCTACTTCCACGTGCCTTCCGCCTGGGTAGGCTTCCTGGGGTTCTTCGTCACCTTCGTGGCCGGCATCCTCTATTTGGTCCGGCAGGAGCGGCGCTGGGACATACTGGCCATGGCATCGGTGGAGGTGGGCCTGACCTTCATCACCATGGCCGTCATCACCGGGGCCCTGTGGGCTCGCCCGGTATGGGGCACCTACTGGACCTGGGAGCCCCGCCTCACCATTTCCGCCGTGCAGTTGCTGCTCTACGTCGCCTACCTAATGCTCCGCGGGGCCAGCGACAACCCGGCCGCCGGGGCCCGCTTCGCCGCCGTCTACGGGATCGTGGCCTTCGTCACCGTCCCCCTCTCCTGGTTCGCCATCCGCTGGTGGCGCACCATCCATCCCGACATCCTCACCGGCGGGGAGGGCATGGCCATGACCCCCCGCATGGTCCAGACCCTGATGTTCTCCCTGCTCGCCTTCACCATATTCTACCTCACCCTGCTGCGTCAGAGGGTCCGCCTGGAGAACGCCCGCGACGCCTTAGCCCGTCTCCGCGAACTCGCCGATTCCCGCCGACGCTGAGAACCCTGGGGCCCAAGGGCCGCCACCCTCAGCCGGCAAGGAGCCAACCATGTCCGTACCGGTCTACCTCATCGCCGCCTACGTAATCTTCTGGACCCTGCCCTTCGTCCTAGTCTTCTCGATCTGGTCTCGCCAGCGCCACGTGGAACGGGACCTGGCCGCCCTGGAAAGCCGCCTCGCCGCCGAGCCACCACCGTCCAGGCGATGACCGGCAAGAACCCAACTACCACCTCCAACGCGACCTTTCGCGTTTTCGTCTGCTTTCGCGTATCTCGCGATCCAAACGCCCCGCATCCCCCGACGACCTGATGCCGGAGACTGGGTCGGGCCTCTCTCCCCTGCGACTCGAGATCCTGCCTGACCTGATCGCCATCTGCCGGCTGGCTCCCGGCGAGCCTGTTCCGGTCTGGGCCACGCAGGGCCCCTTCTGGGCGGTAGCGCGGACCCCGGAGGAACTCTCGGTGGTCTGCCCCCAGGCGAGCCTTCCCCTCAACACCAGACACTACCCCGACTGGAGGGCCCTGAAGGTCATCGGCCCCCTGGACCCATCGGTCATCGGTATCCTAGCCACCCTGAGCCGCACCCTGGCCAAGGCGGGTGTCAGCCTCTTCGCCCTCTCCACCTTCGATACCGACTACCTTCTCGTGCCCGAGGCCGGTCTTCCCACCGCCATCCAGGCCCTACAGGCTGCCGGCCACACCATAGCCCCGGAACCGCCGGGCCCTTAGCTCGCCGGCACCTCCTCCCGCTGCTGCCGCATCTCATCGAAGAAAGGTGTGCTTCCCCTCTCCACCGCCTCCGCGGCGTAGAGATACATGGCCGCCGACCAAGTCTGCCAGTCCTGGCCGCTCGGGGCCCCATCCTGAGCCCGCAGCCACTCATTGAACCCGAAAGCAACCTCGTGCTCACGGGCCGGGCGGACCGCCTCGGTGAGGGCGACCAGCTTCTCCTCCGCCAGACGCTGCCGACCGGCGGCCACCAGGGCGGCGATGTAGAACCCACTGATGAAGGGCCAGATCCCCCCGTTGTGGTACTCTCCCGGTAGGCCGTATCTCTCGTAGCGGGGGCGCCAGTCGGGGTCGTCCGGCTCGATGTAGGGCATGAGGCAAGGAGTAAGCCCGATGCCCAGTTGCCCGGACTCCCGCAGGCCCCGGCTCTCCACCTCAGCCCACTGGATGAGCCTTCTCGATCGGGTGGGCGAGGCCACCCCGGTCAGAACCGCCAGGCTGTTGCCCAACAGATCGAAGCGCTCGCTGCCGTGGATCTTGTAGGCCCATAGGGCATAGTAAGGTTTTCGCGGAATGGCCAGGCCCTCGTGATCGTGTGCCGGCTTGCTCTCCGCCAGCACGTCGAAGCGGTTCATCAGGCCCCGCAGCTCGCGCGCCTCCTCCTCGCGGCGGTACAGGCGCAGATAGCCATAGACCAAGGCGTTGACGTAGAGCCCGTAGCCCAGCACCCACTGCTCGTCCCTCCAGTCGCTGGTGGGTTGCTGGGCCACCATAACCCGATCATCGGGACTGCGGTATGCCATCCAAGTGAGGGCCTTCTCAGCCGCCTCCTCCAGGAAATCGGGGTCGCCGACGGTCCTCCGGTACAGGGCCAAGCCGATGAGGAACAGAGGGGTGGTGTCGCTGGCGCCCCGATCCAGGGGATCGTGGGCCAAAGAGGGAATATGCCCATGGCGGCTCTGATTGCGGGCCAGGGCCTCCAGTACCCTTCGCACGGAGAGCACCAGTCGCTCGTCCCCGCTCACCAGCATCCCCAGGGCCGAGATCATCATGTCCCGGGTGTAGGGCTCCGGGTAGCCCCATCCTGCCGTCCGCGGCAGCCCCCGGAAGGGGCCGCGGGCGTTGTGCAGCAGCACCGCCAAGGCC
>JBBQIE010000200.1:0-5141 GCA_038324625.1 Anaerolineae bacterium
GGCGACGTGGAGGCCGCCGCCGAGTGGGTGGCGGAGCATCTGCGCTCCATCGGCATCGAGGAGGCCCGGGTCATGCCCACCGGCGGTCACCCGGTGGTGTACGGGGAGTGGCTGGGAGCACCCGGCAAGCCCACCGTTCTCATTTACGGCCACTTCGACGTGCAGCCGGTGGATCCGCTCGGCCTCTGGACCAGCCCTCCTTTCGAGCCGACGGTACGCGACGGCCGCATCTACGCCCGCGGGGCTTCGGACAACAAGGGCAATATGATGGCGGCCCTGGCGGCGGTAGAGACGCTGCTCCGGTCCGAGGGCCGGCTCCCTATCAACGTCAAGTTCCTTCTCGAGGGGCAAGAGGAGGTCGGCAGTCCCCAGTTGCCGCGGTTCATCTCCGTCCATCGGGATATCCTGGCCTGCGACTTCGTCCTGAATGCCGACAGCGGCCAGTGGAGCGAGAGCGAGCCGGCCCTGTCCCTGGGGGTGCGGGGCATCTGCCTGCTGGAGCTGACGGTGCGCGGTCCCACCAGCGACCTGCACTCCGGCGGGTTCGGGGGTGCGGTCCAGAATCCACTGCACGCCCTGGCCGAGATCATCGCCGGGCTGCACGCTCCCGACGGCAGCATCGCCGTGGAGGGCTTCTACGACGACGTGCCCGCCCTCACCCCTGAGGAGCGGGCCGCCATCGCCGCCGTGCCCCAAGACGACGAGGAGTTCGAGGCTCTGGCTGGGGTCCAGGAGTTGTGGGGCGAGGCCGGCTACACCACCCTGGAGCGGTTGTGGGTCCGACCCACGCTGGAGGTCAACGGCATGTGGGGCGGCTTCCAGGGCCAGGGCTTCAAGACGGTGCTCCCGGCCGAGGCCCATGCCAAGATCAGTTGCCGTCTGGTGCCCAATCAGGACCCTCCGCGGGTGCTGGCGGCCCTGGTGGCCCACCTGGAGAGTCACGTGCCAGCCGGGGTGGAGGTGGACCTACATCCCCGCCCGGCCAACACCCGGCCCTACTCCGTTCCCGCCGACCATCCCGGCAACCGGGCGGCGGCCGAGGTTCTGGCGGAGGTGTACGGGCGGGAGCCCTACCACACTCGGACGGGGGGATCGGTGCCGGTGCTGGGCCTCTTCCTGGAACACCTGGGGGCTCACTCCATCGGCTTCGGGTTCGGCCTCCACGACGAGCAGGTCCACGCCCCCAACGAGTTCTTCCGGGTGGTGAGCTTTGAGAGGGCCCAGGAGGCGTGGTGCCGCCTGCTGGGGCGGTTGGGGGAGTAGGGCTGACCCCGGATGAGTTTGTTTTTTCGGTTGCTGGGCGATAATGTAGGTAGGGGCCAGTCTGGCCGGATGAAAGGAAGTGGCTATGTTTCCACCTGATCCGAAACCACCGACATACGAAGTGGTCATCGCTGAGATTCTTGGTGCTGCCTCAGGGCCGATCCCGGCCCGCGAAGTCGCCGAGAGAATCCTGGCCGCGCGGCCATCCACGGCCAAGAACCCCTTACAGGCCGCGCGGAGCCACATCCGTCAGGCCGTCGGCCGCGAACTGGTCTTCTTGGACGGGGACATGGTCCTGCCGCTGCGCCTGGCCATGCAGGGGGCACGCTTTCGTCTGCCGCTCGATCGAAAGCTGGCCCAGGTCAGGCTTCTCGACATCGGGAGCACCCTGCCTTCCTACCTTCCACCGCGTTTCCCGCTAGAGCGGATGCGCTTCCTAGATTCCGATGGACAGCCGGTGGTCTTCGAGATCAAGACGGTGTCTGAGCGCGTGGAAACGCACTTCGGGGACAAAGACATCACCATCATATGCGCAGACCTGAGGGCCTGGTTTGCTCGCGAGAAGGTGTATGTCAAAGACAGCGTTCTGTTCACCATTGTGGACTGGGAACAGGGCGTCTTCCAGTTGGAGCGCGAGCGGTTCGGTGACCGCGATCCCGATCTACTGGGGCAACGCAACCGCCTGCTGGCGGATCTGTTCTTCGAGCTCCTGGAGAGCGTGGTGAACGAGGATATCCAAATGAATGTCGCCGTCCCTACCGTTTACGCCCGCCTGCCGGACAAGAGCGGCTATCCGCCGGACCATTGGATGGTCGTCTTGGACGAGGATGAGCGCATGGCCCAGAACAACTGGTCCATCCGCTACACGGACGGCGATTTGTCCCCCATGGAGAGGCTGGATTCTGACCTTGCCGGAATGGACGATTTCCTTCCCCCCAGGCAGGTGTCGAAGGAGGAGGGCGAAGAGGTGTTCCGCTTCCGGGCCGCCCGGACTCGTTCCCCCAGTCACTGGCGGGAGATCGAGGTGCAGGGCAAGCAAACCCTGGCCGACCTGGATCAGGCGCTGCGAAACGCATTCGACCACGATGATTACGACCACCTGGGGGGTTTTTGGAGGCTGGTGGCGCGTGGCGCACCGGCGAAGTCGGGAGCGACCAGACGTGGAGCTGCCGCTCGGGCCCGCTATCGCGAAGTCGAACTAGGTGTCGTTGAGCCGATGGGCGGCGGTGAAGGGGCGGAGGTCCAAGTCGCCACCCTGGGCCTCGCGGTAGGGGACCAGCTCAAGTACGTCTACGATTTCGGCGACTGGATCGAGCACCGCCTGACCTTGGAAGCGGTCGAGAAGCCTCAGGCGGGCGCGAAGTATCCTCGCGAGGTGGCCCGCGGCTCCTAGTGCAGGTGGGGCACGGCCTGATGAACATTGAATAAATAGGCGGCCCACTGTGCGATCGGACGCTCGCCCCGCCATAATGAAGATTGACGAAATAACCAGGTCATCGCTCATCGGTGGAGGCGGCGGTCTGAAGCCCGCCGCGGACACGGCCTCTGCCGTGCCTATTGCTGAGGGCCTTCGGCCAGGGGTTGGGGCCAGACAGTGACCTGGGCCGATGGGCCATGGCGGATTGACAATCCCCGGCCGGCTTGCACCCGCCGCGCAGCTTTCTTGGCCGAAGGCCATCAGCGGGCGACTAAAGGCGCCCGCCCTCTCTCGGCCAAGAACGTGTCCGGACTATTTCCGCAACCTCCATAATGGCCGAGCTACTTGGAGCGAAGCCCGCCTACACGGGCTGGGAACGTCTCAGCCGGCCGAAGGGTCGGCTTTGCCCCACCACCGTAGCTCGGGGCTTCAGTCCCGAGCGAGCCTCGCCGAGCGATTCTCTACGCCCTCGCCAGGAACTCCCGCACCACCCGCATGTACTCGTCGGTCTGGTCGCGGCGGATGCAGTGGCCGGCGCCGGGGATGTGACCCACGGTGAGGGAGGGGAGAATGCCGGCGGCCTCCTCCGCGATCTCCGGCGATACGATGCCCCTCTCCGGCACGAGGAGCAGGGTGGGGCACTGGACCTGAGCCAGGGTCTCTCGCCAACCGGTTCCGGGCGGGGTGGAGAAGAGCTGGGCGAAGTTCACTCTCACATAGGGCCGGGCGTCGGCCCACAATTCCAGCTCCTCCTCCGACCAGTTGGGGTTGCCCTGCCGGGTCTCGGCGATCAGTTGCTCTCGGGAGAGGGCTTGCCTAGACCGCTGGTTTTCCTGCCAGCGGGCGGCGGTGGCCTCCCTCTCGGCGGGCGTGGCCTCCTGGCGATTCCCCAACGGTGGGTCCTCCAGGACGGCAGCGCGAACCAGGTCCGGGTAGTAGGCGGCCAGGTGCAGGGCGGTCATGGCCCCCATCGAGTGGCCCAGGAGCCGGACCGGGCCGAGATCTAGGGCGGTGATGAGGCCGGCCAGGTCGGCGGCGAGGACCTCGGTGCCGTAGCCGCCGGTGGCCGGGGCCTCGGAAAGGCCGTGGCCGCGGGCGTCGGGCATGATGACGTCGTAGTCGGCCTGGAGGTCGCGGGCGGCCACCGTCCAGCATAAGCCCTGATCGGTGAGGCCGTGCAGGAGCACCAGGAGCGGTTTGTCCCCCCCGGTGCGGGTGTAGTGGATGCGGATGCCGTTATCGTTGACGTAGTGGTCGGGCCAGTGGGCCATTGGGTTCTCCTTCCCGTGGGGGCAATAGACGAGACGATTCTACGTCGGCTTCGGCGCCAAACCAAGCCTGGGCCCGGATGATGACGCTACCACCGACGTTGCTCCCACTGGACCGGCTGATCGCCTCGGTCGAGGAGACCATCGAGTCTATGAATGGGGGAAGGAAGATGGAGAAGGGAAGGATGTTCGGTAGCTTCGATGACGTCAAGATGGAGGAGTACCGGAAGGAGGGGAAGGCCCGCTGGGGCCGCACGGTGGATGAGTCCTACGCACGACTGGGGAAGCTGAATCCGGACCAGCAGGCCGGCGTCTGGGCCGAGTCCGAGGAGATCACCCAGGGCATCGCCGACCGCATGGACCGAGACGCGGGCGATACCGAGGTCCAGGAGCTAGTCGGACGGTGGCACGGATTGATCAATGAGCGATTTTGGTCCTGCTCTCCCGAGGCCTTCCGGGGACTGGGGGAGATGTACGTTCAGGACTCCCGCTTCACCGAGTTCTACGACCGGTTCCGCCCGGGCCTGGCGGCATTTCTGCGAGATGCCATGAACGTGTACTGCGACAGAACGGCCGAAGGCTAGAACAGGTGTAGGCATGCCACTGGAGGCCGAGGGCAATCCGGCTCGTCCTACTCCGGGCCGGGACCCAGCTCCTCCAGCACCGCCTCGATGATGTCGGGATGCTCTCGATCAAAGTCCCTCATGGCTCGCTGGACGGCGGCGATGCGGGTCTCGTGGGCCCGGCGCACCTGCTCGGCGTCGGGGCGGCCGGCGGCCAGGGCCGACTCGTATTCCGTCTGCTGCCGCTGAAGCAAGCGGCGGTAGTCCATCATTAGGTCTCGGCGGCGGGCCTGTAGCGCCCGTTTCTCCCCCACCTGCCACACCCTCGAGTCGCTCTCGGCGTTGTCCAGGGCTCTCACTATCAGCCCGGCCTCCATGTCCGACAGCTCGACGATGGGCCTTCCTCCGTATCCGCCACCGACGTAATGGGTGTTGCTGCCCGCGGGCGGCTCCAGCGCCATCGGCCGGGCGGGGCCGGCCACGAACTGCCCGTCCAGGTACACGTGGACCACGCAGCGTCCGGGCGCATTCTCATGCACTCGAACTTCCACCGACTGCCCGGCGCTGGTCTGCTTCAGCAGGATGGTTTTGGCCATTGTCTCCCTTCCGAAGGAGGCGCTTCGGCGAGCC
>JBBQIE010000201.1:0-5135 GCA_038324625.1 Anaerolineae bacterium
CCCTCGCGGGGGGGGGGTCCCCCGGGCGGGTGCCTTTCCCCCCCACGCCCCCCCCCCCGTTGGGGCCAACTTTTTTCCCGCCCGGGGCCCCCGGGGGTCTAAAAAACTACCCCCCCCTACGATTGTCCGCTCACTATGTCATGAGCAGCGCGGGCTCCGGCGCGGGTTCACGCTTGCAGCCCCGCTTGGTCCAGGCGCGCCATGAGGGCCGTCCGCCGGGAGTAGCGATCCCGGAGGACGCCGAGGCGGACGGCGAAAAGGGCGAGCTCATCATCGCGGACGGCCAGCTCGCGAAGGTCGCTCAGGAGCTTCACCGCCAGGTCGTATTCCCCCGGGCGTTTGGTCTCGATGAAGGACTCGGCCTCACGCCAGGCGTCGCCCTCTCGGGCGGCGAGGCCATCGAGATAGCGAGCCCGTGTAGCCGCTTCCTCTTGCTCCCGGCGGGCTTTCTCCAGGGCCGCCTGCTCCGCCTCGCGTTGGTCCCGTTTGTCCTGCTGTTGTCGGGCGC
Source organism: Anaerolineae bacterium (assembly GCA_038324625.1). Taxonomy (GTDB): domain Bacteria; phylum Chloroflexota; class Anaerolineae; order DRVO01; family DRVO01; genus JBBQIE01. The sequence goes on from JBBQIE010000201.1 coordinate 509, forward strand.
GGGTGAGCAGTTCCCTTATGGCCCGACGGGGGCCATGACTGGTTGGAGGAGAGGTGTCCTCCTGTCGGAAGCGCGCTAGAAGCTCGCCACGCACCATGGCCCCTTCGCCGCGCACCGCTCGGATCAGCAGATCGTCCTTCTCGGCGGCAGGGAGGTCCCGGACGCGTAGCTCCAGCTCCTCTTCGGCGGCGATGGCCCACGGCTCCGGGCTGGTCTCGGCGGCGGCGGCCAGGAGATCCTCGTCCACCCTCAGGAACTCGGCCAGGGTGGTCTGGGCGGCCGACAGGCTCTTCAGGCCGGCGGGCACGGGAGGCTCGACGTCCCGGTAGTCCTCGCCTTCCGGGTCTATCGGGTCCTCTTCGTAGCCCATAGGCCAACCGGCACCGGCCAGCCAAGCGATGTAGAGGGGCCGGAGGTCGCCGGCGGCCAGCTCCGTCCGCAGGGGTAGGAGGCCGGCCAACCAGCCCTCGTCCTCGTCATCGTCCACCCCGTAGTCTTCGTCATCCTCCTGGTCGGTGTAGAAGTTGAGAATGATGAAGTCCCCGGCGAGATGGAACTCGAGGTATTGGTCCAGGACGTAAGGCTCGACAGTCTCGGGGTCGAGAAGACGCCGCGGCAGTCGGAGCATGAGCTGCCGAGTTCCCCAGTTGGCGGTATAGAGAAAGGCATCGTAGTACTGCTTCATGAGGGCCAGGGGATCGCCCTTGAAGCTGCCCCAGTGATAAACGTTGTGGAAGTAGGTGGGGGTGATGGTGGCGCGGGTGGTGAAGCGACGCACCTCGGCCATCTGGGCCTTAGTGAGGGGCCGATCCACGGCCTGGAACTGGTAGACTTGGTATTCGCTCATCTTCGCCTCCCTCCGACAGTGTCCGCCAACGGCTGCCGCCCTCAGGACCGACGGCCCGGCCCCTTCGGCAGCCCGGCCCGCGAACTCGCATTCCTGTGCCTTCCGAGGACGGCATCGGCTGTTCGTGGCTGGATCGGCAGGAACGCCGGGACCGCCGCCGTGAGGCCGCGATCCCGGCTGGAGATCCTACGGGGCGTTCTTCAGGGACAGCGGGGCGTAGGTGAAGAGCAACTGCCGCGCCAGCCTGAGGTCCATGCCCGAGGAATCGTAGTAGGCGATGGTGGCCAGGCCGGACGAGGCGGCGGTGATGGAGGCATACTGCCCCACGTCGTGCCAGACGAAGTTCGGGAAGTGCGTGCCGGCCCGGAGGCCGCTGTCCACCACGTCGCATTGCCATAGGTGGGTGAGGGGGCCCATGGGCCCGCAGTTGCCCACCAGGTTGGCCGGTCGGGCCACCTTCAAGGTGCCGTTGGTGGCCACGTCGTCGAAGTCGTAGTAGGCGATCACCGGCTGGCCGGTGTCGTTCACCGCCAGAGACACCCCCATGATGGGAGCCTCCCCGACCTGGTCTATGCCATCGCAGCGCCAGGAGTTGCCTGGCCCGCAGCCGCCCCCGCTACCGATGTAGGAAGCATAGATGACCCACCCGTTGAAGGTCTGATCGTAGTAGGCGATGCGGGGCTTGTCCCCGGTGCGGCTGTCCTTGATCAGGGAGGCGAACTGGGCCTCTCCGACGACGGGAGCGATGACGTCACATTGCCAGTTGCCGAACAAGGGGCCCATGACCCCGCAGTTGCCCGCCAGGGCCGGGTGGGCGTACTTCAGGCTGTGGGTGCTGCCGTTGGCCCCGAAGTAGGCGATGGCGGGGGTGTCGGTCGAGTCCATGGCCAGGGAGAACCGCTTGCCGGCGGCGGCCTCGGGATCCACGGCCAGGCAATCCCAGGCGTTGCTGGCCGAGCAGCCGGTGCCGTTCCCGGTGCCGACGAAGGAAGCGTATTTCAAGCTGTGGCTGGAGCCCCCGAGGTTGAAACGGTTGAAGCGATAGGCGATGTGAGCCTTGCCGGTGGAGTCGAGGGCTATGGAGGCATCCATCCCCGCCCAGGAGGGGATGATGCTGGTGCTCCCTTGGTCAATGATGGTGGGGGGGCTCCAGGTGCAGGGGGCCCCGAAGCTGATACAGGCGGAGTACTTGAGGGACCGGTTGGTGAGGTCGTAGTAGGCCACGTGGAGGGTGGGCTCAGTGCCGCCGATTCCCGGCTGGATGGCGAGAGAGCTGTACTGCCCGACGTCCCCGTCGCTGTCCACCGTCTTGCAGTTCCAGGAGCCATTGGGACCGCAGTTGCCGCCGCTCCCCACCCAGCGGGCCACCCGCAGGTCCTTGCCGGTGGCATCGTAGTAGCTGGCGTAAGCCACCCCGGTGTTCGGGTCCACCACCACCGAAGAGAACTGGCCGAGGTCGTTGGTGTCGTTACCGTCCACGGTGGTGAGAGTCCAGGAGGCGGATTGCAGGATGCTGCTCGCCACCAGGTCAGGGGAGGAACTCTGGAGTTCGGTCGGTTCTTGGGCGAAGCTCGTCTGGACCGAGAGCAGGAGTAGGATCAGCGACAGGGCTACACTGATGGCTCTTCTGGACATGGTTTCCTCCCAAGGCGCCGACCGTGGACGGGCGGCTGATAGCGAACGCGGACCTTCGCCGACGTAATCGGAAGGGCAACGCCCCTGACCGGCCTGGGCCGGTCAGGCAGGCGATACCAGGACCAAGGGCAGGATCACCGGATTGCGCCCGGTCTGTTCGTTAAAGTGACGGGCCAGGACGGAGCGGATGCGGTTGGCGATAGCGCCCCTACCGGTGGGTTGGGATTCCTTGAGGTCCTCCAGGAGCACCTCGCGGGCGGAGTCTATGATGCTCCCGAACTCGGGCAGGTAGACGAACCCACGCGAGAGGATGTCCGGCTCCCCGATGACGGCCCCGCTCTGGGGGTCCATCATCACCGAGACCGCCACCACCCCGGCCTCGGCAAGGGCGGCGCGATTGCGCATCACCGCCGGGCCGATGTCCCCGACGCCGGCCCCATCCACGAAGACGTAGCCCCCGGGCACTCGCTCTCCCACCCAGGCCCGCTCTCGATCGAAGTGGATCTGGTAGCCGTTCTCCACCACGAAGGCATTCTCTTTGGGCACCCCCATCTCCATGGCGGTGCGGGCATGAAGGTGCAGGTGGCGCAACTCGCCATGCACGGGCAAGAAGTAGCGGGGCCGCATCATGGCCAGGAGCAATTTCTCTTCTTCCTGGCCGGCGTGGCCGGATACGTGTACCGGCAGGATGTGATCGGTGATGACGTTGGCCCCCCGCTGGAAGAGCCGGTTGATGATCCGATGGACGTTCTCTTCGTTGCCGGGGATGGGATGGGCGGAGATGACCACGGTGTCACCCTGCTTCAGGTTGACGTGGGCGTGTCGTCCGGCGGCCATGCGGGCCAGCGCCGCCGAGGGCTCCCCTTGGCTCCCGGTGGCCAGGATGGTCACCTTGTCGTCGGGAATGCGGCCGATGTCCCCGATGGGAATGAGCACCCCGTCGGGGATGCTGAGATAGCCCAGTTCCTGGGCCATGTCGGTGTTCTTCTCCATGCTGAACCCGGTGATGGCCACGCGCCGCCCGTGGGCCACCGCCGCGTCCACCACTTGCTGGATGCGGGAGATGAGGGAGGCAAAGGTGACCACGATGATCCGCCCGGTGGCCTCGTCGAAGACGGTGTCGAAGGCCTCCTCCACCACCCTCTCGGAGGGGGTGAAGCCGGGGGTGTCGGCATTGGTGCTGTCGGCGAGAAGGATGAAAACGCCCTCGCCACCCAGGGATGCCAGCTTGGCGAAGTCGGTGCCCCGGCCATGCACGGGGGTGTAGTCGAACTTGAAGTCGCCGCTGTGGACGATCAGGCCCAAAGGGGTGCGGATGGCCAGTCCCAGGCCCTCGGGGATACTGTGGTTGACGGAGAAGAACTCGATCTCGAAGGCCCCCGCCTGCACTCGGTCTCCCCGGGTGACCTCGTGCAGCTCGGCGACGCTGAGCATGTTGTGTTCCTTCAAGCGCACCCGCACCAGCCCCAGGGTCAGGTCGCTGCCGTAGACGGGGGCGTTGGCGTTGCGGAGGAAATAGGGTAGGGCGCCGATGTGATCCTCGTGGCCGTGGGTGAGGATGATGGCGCGGATGCGGTCCGCCTTGGGAATGAGGGAGGTGTAGTCGGGGAGGACCAGGTCAATGCCGAGCATGTCGCTCTCGGGAAACATGACCCCGCAGTCCACGATGATGATGTCCTCGCCGTACTCGAAGGCCATCATGTTCTTGCCGATCTCGCCCAGGCCGCCGATGGGGGTGATGATAAGTTCTTCAGTCACGTACGCTAACTCCTTGCTGGTTGTGTACCCCGAGCACAGGGCGCACAACCGCGTCCTGCCTTGCAGGCATCCCTCACATTATAGCACAGGGGCGGGGGAGTGTACCGTGCCGCCGCGAACGGCGTTTGGATCGCGAAGGACGCGAAAGAGGGACGAAAATGTCCTGGTTCGTGTGAGGATGGAATGGGTTGGGGTAGCCCTGGGGTGAGTGCCGGCAGGCGACGTGGGAGAGGGCGGGCGACTAAAGGCGCCCGCTGAGGGCCTTCGGCCAAGAAAACCGTGTGGCCTCTGCCCTGGCCAAAGGCCTTCAGCAATAGGCACGGCAGTGTCCGCGGCGGCCTTCAGACCGCCGCCCTCCCGTCGCCTGACATCACACGAACCATGACA
>JBBQIE010000202.1:0-5127 GCA_038324625.1 Anaerolineae bacterium
GAGGCGGCCCTGGCCCTCCTCATCGAGATGCGCCTCAGCAAAGACGAGATCCTGAGCCTCTACCTGAACACCACCTTCTACGGCCGGCAGGCGTATGGAGTGGAAGCCGCCTCCCTGGCCTTCTTCGGCAAGCCGGTGGCCGGGCTGGACCTGTCGGAGTGCGCCTTCCTGGCCGGTATGCCTCAGGGGCCGAACTCCTACGATCCCGAGGCGGGCGACCTCTGGCGGGATCGGCGGGAGGTGGTGCTGCGGCTCACTCGGGAGGCGGGGGTGGTCACCGAGGAGGAGGCCGAGGTCGCCTCCCGGGAGGAGCTCGCTTTCGTCCCGCCCGGGCACGGCATCCGCGCCCCCCACTTTGTGGTCCACGTGCTGGAGCAGTTGCGGGCGGACCTAGGCCCGGAGGTCTTGGGGACGGCGGGCTTGAAGGTCTTCACCACCTTGGACCTTCCCGCTCAGGAACGGGCCCAGGACCTGGTGGCCGAGAGCCTGGAGAACCTCGGGCATCGGCACGAGGTGCGGGTGACCAACGCCGCCGTTCTCGCCTTGGACGTTCCCTCCGGGGCCATTCGGGTGATGATCGGCAGCCCCGACTACTTCGACGCCGGCATCAGCGGGGCGGTGAATGGGGTTCTCACCCTCCGCCAGCCGGGGTCGGCCATCAAGCCGGTGACCTATGCCGCCGCCTTCGAGCAGGGGCTCACCCCCGCCACCATGATGCTGGACGTTCCCTCTTCCTTCACCACCGCCGAGGGCGAGCCCTACGTCCCCATCAACTACGACTTCAGCTATCACGGGCCGGTGCTCCTGCGCGAGGCCCTGGGCTCCTCCTACAACATCGTGGCCGTCAAGGTGCTGGATGCCGTCGGGCTCCCCGCCATGTTGGACACGGCCCGGCGATTGGGGATCACCACCCTGGACTCGGTGACCTCGCTGGGCCTGGCGGCCACTCTGGGCGGGGCCGAGGTGAGCCTGATGGAGCTGACGGGGGCCTACGCCGTCTTCGCCGCCGGCGGGGCCCGAGTGCGGCCCTACGCTATCGAGCGGGTCACCGACGAGGCGGGGAGAGTGCTGTGGCAGGCGGGACCAGGGGAGCGAGAGGAGGCCATCTCTCCTCAAGTCGCCTACCTTATTACCGATATCCTCAGTGACGACAAGGCGCGTCTGCCCACTTTTGGGGAGGGGAGCCTCTTGGCCCTGCCTCGACCGGCGGCGGCCAAGACCGGGACCACCACTGACTATCGCGACAACTGGACGGTGGGGTACACCCCTCAGCTGGCCGTGGGGGTCTGGGTGGGGAACGCCGACGGGAGCAGCATGGGGCGCATCTCCGGGGTGGAGGGGGCGGCGCCCATTTGGCACGGGGTGATGGAGCTTCTCCACCGGGGCCTGCCGGTCGAGCGGTTCGAGGAGCCCGAGGGCCTGGTCAGCCGGGAGGTGTGCGCCGAGAGTGGAATGCTTCCCGGTCCCTATTGCATACGGCTGCGGGAGGAGGTCTTCATCGCCGGCACCGAGCCCAGGGAGACCTGCGACCTGCACCAGGGGATCCCAGTGGACGTGCGCACCGGATTGCGGGCGGATGCCGGCACCCCCGAGGAGTTCGTGAGCCTCCGGGTCTTCACCGTGCTCCCGCCGGAGGGATTGGCCTGGGCGGCGGAGCATGGCCTGCCGGCTCTGCCGCCGGGCGGTGCCGAGGATACCGGGGGGGCCTGGGTGCGCATCACCCAGCCGCACGACGGCGCCTCCTTCTCCATCGCCCCCGACCTACCCGCCTCCAGCCAGCAGCTGGACTTCGCCGTGAGCGTGTCCGCCCCGGAGGTGGAGAGGGTGCGGTTGCTGGTGGACGGGCGGGCGGTGGCGGAACTCCGAACTGCACCCTACCGGGTGCCGTGGCCTCTCGCACCCGGTGAGCACCTCTTCTCGGCGGAGGTGGTCTCCACCGGCGGCACCGTCTGGTCCGCGGAGGCGGTGCGGATCAGGGTCCGCGCCGCCGAGTAACCTAGGGGATGGCGGCGGGCAACGGTAGGGGCGCCGCGGAGGGCTTCAGCCCGCAGCTGCACCCTCCCCCCGTGTGGAAAGGGCGCAGCTCCTCCGCAAAAAGCGCGGCTCCGCGACGCCCCTACACGACTCGCCCAAACCGAAATGCACCCCGCCGGCTCGATGTCCGTTGACGGTCCGGTCGCCGGACCGTATTATGTGTTGTCACTGTTAACGGAGGCCACGTGAGTCAGGATCCGGAATCCATGCTGGCCTTGGACGTGGGCACCGCCCACGTCAAGGCGGCTCTGCTGGACCGAGTGGGTGAAGCCCACCGCTTTATCGCCAGAGGGGCAGCCCCCCAGATAGCCTCGATCTCCACCGGTGGCTCTCTCAGATCGTCGGTGTCGGCGGCCCTGGAGGATCTGGAGAGCGTATCCGGGCGCCGGGTGGCATCCTCGGAGGGGGATATCGTCATTCCCGAGACGCTGGGGACCGGGGTGGATGCCGCCGCCGGGGTGGTGAGCATCCTCGGCTCCCTGGAAGTGGCGGTGGCCTCCCTGAGGGAGGATACCGCCATGCAGTACGCTGAGGGAGCCCTCCGCGCCACTCCCAGCCGGATCACCGCTCGTATTTCCGGGAAGCAGATGGCGGCTCGGGGCCAGGCCATGCAGGAGTTCGCCGCCACCCTGCGGGACTCCCGGCCTAAGGTCATCCTGCTGGTGGGGGGGAACGACCAGAAGCCGGACCGCTCCGTGGTGGGCATGGCCGAGGCTCTGGCGGTGGCCGTGTCCCTGATTCGCCCCCAGGAGCGCCAGACGCTCCTCTACGCCGGCCCCTCGTCGCTGCGGCCCTCGATCACCGCCGCGGTGGCGGAGCGGATGCCCCTCAACATGGTGGACAACGTCAGCCCCGATGACCGGACCCCGCAACTGGGGCCGCTGCGCCGAGAGCTGGACCTGCTCTATCTCTCCCTGCTGGGAGACGCCCGCGAGGGGATGCGCGAGGTATGGCGCTGGTGCCAGGGCCGGGTCTGCACCGTGGGGCAGGCGATGCTGCGGGTGTATAGCCGTCCCGACCTGGATGTGCTGGCCGCCGACGTGGGCGCCTCCTACACTACCTTGGTCCGCACTGGGCAGGGGCAAGTGCTGGTGCAACCGGATTGCGGACTGGGCCAGGGAGCCAAGGCTCTGCTGGAGCGGCGCGGAACGGAGAAAGTGCGTCGCTGGCTGGAAGGGGAGGTCGCGGAGACGGTGGTGGGCGATTTCGCCCTGAACCGGGGGCTGCGCCCCTGGAGCCGAGCCGCCACCGCCGACGAAATGGACCTGGAACTGGCTTTGACCCGAGAGGCGCTGACCGAGGCCCGCGAGAGTGCCGCCCAAGCCTGGCCCGAGGCACGGGCTTTCCCCGCTCCCTTGCCGCCTAAGGTGGACATGGTCGTGGGCGGCGGCGGGGTGTTGAGCCGCACCCGGTCGTTGGCGCGGGCGGCGGCGGCCCTCTTGGATGGCCTCCAGCCCGTGGGGGTGTGCCGGCTGGCGCTGGACTTCGACGGCCTGGCTACCGCCTTGGGGGCTCTGGCCGAGGTCAACTCCACGGCGGTGCTCTCGGTGCTGGAGCGGGACGGAGTCCTGGTCCTGGGCACGGTCATTGCTCCCGTGGGCCAGGGCCGGCCGGGGGCTGAGGCGGTACGGGTGACGCTCACCGCTCCCGATGGCGAGAAGACCGAGGTGAAAGCCTCCGCGGGAGAGATAGTGCGACTACCACTGCCGGCCGGGGTGCGAGCCACGGCCATCATCCAGCCCGCCCGCGGGTACGACGTGGGTGGGGGCGGCAGCGGGCAAGGGCTGGAGGCCGAGGTCGAGGGTGGGCCATTGGGGGTGATCGTGGATGCCCGCGGTCGCCCTCTGCCGGACCCGGCTCAGATGCCGAACCGATCGGAGTCGGTGCGGCGCTGGCTCGCGGGCTTGGGGGAATAGGGCGATGCCGATGGTCACCGATGTCGTCATCTGTCCCCACTGCCGCTACGGCGAACGCTTCACTCTGCCGGGCCCGGGCCGAGTGGTGGTGAATGTAGGGGATACGGTAACCCCAACGGATATCGTGGGCTATACTGTGGTGCGGGGCCCGATAACCCTGGTGGACCTGGCCTCGCGCTTGGGGGTTTCCCCTCGGCAGGTGCCGGAGTTCTTGGTCATCAAAGAGGGCCAATCGGTGCGGGCCGACGAATTGATGGCCCAGCGACAGGAATGGCTGCGCAAGCGGGAGGTGCGGGCCCCGGCGGATAGCCGGGCCATGGTGATCGGCGGGGGGATGGCGCTGCTCGAGGGCTTCCCCTCGGAGGAGCCGGTCCGGGGTTGCCTGCCGGGAAGGGTCACCGAGATCACCCCTGGGTGCGACCTGCGAGTGGAGGGTACGGGAGCCCTGATGGTGGCGGCGACCTCCCTGGGGGAGGATTTCCGCGGCCCCCTGAAGGTGGTGGCCCCCGTGCCGGAGCGGGTCCTGCGGCCGGAGCACATTGACGCCACCGTCCACGGTTCGGTGATCGTGGGAGGGGTGGGGGACGACGTGGCGGCCCTGGCCCGAGCGGCGGAGTTCGGGGCCCAGGGGGCGATTCTCGGGAGCGTGCCCTCGTCCTGGGCGGGGGGGTCGCTGCCGCTGCCGGTAGCGGTGGTGGAGGGCTTCGGCGGCGTACCCATGAACCGCTTGGCCTTCGAGGCCATGAACGAACTCGCGGGGCGCCTGACCTACAGTATGCGCCGGGGGCGGAGAAGTTGGATAATATCACCGGAGAAGGCGGCATCGGTGCCGCCGGGCCTCACCGCCCCGAACCTCACCCGTCTGGAGGAAGGCCAAACGGTACACTTCACGGCGGGGGCGCGGGCGGGAGCCATCGGCACGGTGGTGGAACTCCTGCCCGGCAGCGGTGAGGCCATCGTCAAGTTGGGCAGCGATCGGGTGGTGGTGCCGGCGGCCAACTGCGAGGTGGTCACCCGATCGCCGGCGCCGGGCCCAGCACCGGAAGCGACGGATATCGAGGATTCGGTCAAGCCGACCAGACTACGAAATGGAGGTATATGATGGCTTCGCTATTGGAGAAAGTACAGACTCTCATCAGCGCCAACCTGCACTCGCTGGTGGATCGGGCTCTGCAGT
>JBBQIE010000203.1:0-5122 GCA_038324625.1 Anaerolineae bacterium
CCTCCAGCACGTTGAAGGTGGCCGAGACGTTCACGGAGAGGACCCGCTCCCAGGAGTCCAGGTAGGGATTGGGGATGGCCGCCAGGTGAAAGATGACGTCGGCGTCCCGCAGCGCCGCCACCGTGGCCTCCAGGTCCGTGAGGTCGCAGGGCACGAAGCCCACCCGGTCGTCTGGATCCGCCGGGGCTCGCCGATCCACGATGATGGGGTCGGCACCCCGCTCCAGCAGCTCGTCCACCACGTAGCGCCCGATGGCCCCGGACCCGCCCGTCACCAACACTCTCATAGGTATAGCTCCCTCGCTTGCATGGTCATCCCCGAATCGCCCTCACTCCGACACGCCCTCTTTCGTAGGGGCGAACCTCGTGTCATCTGTTCCAACTAATCCGGCTTTCCGACGGTCCCTGGCCTCTCGCGAGGCGGAGAACCTCTCCCAGTCCATTTGGGGAGCCAAATGGACGAGCCCCTGCGCCAGGCGCTCCGCTTACCTGGCTATTCCCCGACGCGGGGAGGGGAGGTTTGGCTCCCCCTTCCTTCGCAGGGAAGGGGGCGGGGGGGGTTAGGTTCGCCCAATCCCGAAGCTGCTCATCCCTTGAGTCCGGTCATGCTGATGCCTTCGATGAAGGTCCGTTGGGTGAAGAAGAACAATAGGAGCACCGGCAGCAGACTGACGGTGCTGGCGGCCATGAGCAGGGCCCACTCCTGGGAATGCTGGCTGTTGAAGAGGGTGAGGCCGATGGCCACGGTGTAGTTCTCTTGGCGATTGATGTAGATCAGGGGGCCCAGGTAGTCGCCCCAGGACCAGATGAACTGGAAGATGACCACCATGGCCAGGGCCGGGCGGGCCAAGGGCAGGATTACCCGGGTCATAATGCCGAACTCGTTGGCCCCGTCCATGCGGGCGGCATCGGACAATTCCTGGGGGATGGTGAGGAAGAACTGGCGCAACAGGAAGATGAAGAAGGCGCCGCCGAAGAACGAGGGCACGGTGAGGGGCAGGTAGGTCCCCACCCAGCCCAGTTGCCGGAATATGATGAACATGGGCACCATGGTGACCGCCCCGGGCAGCATCATGGTGGCGATGACCACCATGAACAACTGGTCCCGGCCCGGCCAGCGCAGCCGGGAGAAACCGTAGCCGGCGAGGGTGCAGGAGAGCACCGCCCCCACGATGTTGGCGCCACTTATGGTGAGGGTGTTGCGGACGTAGCGGCCGAAGTCAATGAATTCGAGGGCCCGGGGGTAGTTGCTCCACACGATGGGGTTGGGGATCCACACCGGGGGCAGGGCGAAGATCTGCCGGTCCGTCTTCAGGGACGAAGACACCATCCAGATCAGGGGCAGGGCGAAAAGCAGGCTCAGAGCGACGACTATGATGCCGATCGCCAGGATGCGGACAATCCTAAGGGCTATAGCGGACCAAGTGTTGTCACGACGAGGGCGGCGGGCGGCGGGATTCTCCCTGTAGACACTCACAGCCGCTCACCCCCATAGTACACCCAGCCCGCCGAGGAGCGGAAGATGACGATGGCGGTGGCCACGGTGATGGCGAAAAGCACCCAGGCCATGGCCGAGGCATAGCCCATCTTGAAGAACTGGAAGGCGTTCTTGTAGAGGTACAGCCCGTAGAACTCGGTGGAGCGCACCGGACCGCCCTGGGTCATGATCCAAGCCGGGGTGAAGTACTGGAAGGCCCCGATCATGCCGATGAGCAGGTTGAAGAGGACCGCCGGCGTCACCATGGGGATGGTCACGTGCCGGATCTCCTGTATGGCCGCGGCTCCGTCCAGCCGCGCCGCCTCATACAGCTCCCGCGGCACGTCCTGGAGGGCGGCCAGGAAGACCACCATGGTGGTGCCGCTGGCCCAGAGAGACATGATGATCAACGAGGGCTTGGACCAAGTGGGGGAGGAGAGCCAATGAATGCCCTTGACGCCCAGGCTTCCCAAGAGGATGTTGAGCAGCCCGAACTGCTGGTTGTAGATCCAGATCCACACCATGGCGGCCACGAACTGGGGCACGATGGAGGGCACGAAGAAGATAGACCGGAGGACGGAGCGGAAAGGCAGGCGCAGGTTCAGGAGCACCGCCAGGCCGAAGCTGACTATCACTCCTCCAGGCACGGCGAACAGCACGTAGTAGAGGGTGTTGTAGAGGGCGTTGGTGTAGAAGCGGTCCTGGAACAGGTCGGTATAGTTGCGCAAGCCCACGAACTGCGCCGGCCGCAGGATGTCGTAGTAGGTGGTGCTGTAATAGAGGGAGGAGACCAGCGGGATGATCTGGAAAGCCAGGAACCCGATGATCCAGGGAGCGACGAAGAGAAGGCCCTTCGTCAACTCCCAGCGCTCCTGCCTAGTCAGGCGACGTCTACGGGCCACGAGCTGCATCACCACTCCTGCGAAGCTGAGAACGCAAGAACCGCCGACGAAGCGGGCGCATGGGCCCTCAGCGCGGGTCCCCGGCCCATGATCGCCTGATCACCACCGTGTAGGGGCGCTGCGGAGGGCTTCAGCCCGGAACCGCGCCCTCCCCCGCCCGGCGAAAGGGGCGCGGCTCCCCCGCAAACAACGCGGCTCCGCAGCGCCCCTACACGTTGATCCCGTTCGCCCCAACCATGATGCCCACACACCACAACCCGGTGGTGCTCGGCGGGGCCGAGCGTCTTACGACCTACCCGCCCCAGAGGGCCTCGTCGTAGGCGGCCTGAGCCGTCTGCTCCAGCTCCGCCAGGCCCTCCTCCACGCCACGGCGGCCGAAGCCGATTTCCTCGAACATGGCGTTCCAGGCGTTCCAGACCACGGACCAACCGGGGAAGTTGGGCTCCGCCGCTACTCTGTCGGCGGTGACGCCTGACTCAATGAACCAATCCAGCCCCGGATACTTCGACTTGTCCACTTTGGCCAGGAACGACTTGCTGGCCAGGAAGCCGCCGGCGGTATCGAGCGTTGACTGGCAGGCCTCGTCGGTAGTGGCGGTGACCATGAAGTCGAAGCTGTCCTGAGGGTGAGTCGCCCCCTTGGGGATGACGTTCTGGTGGCCGCCGATGAGCTGCACCTTCTGCTGATCGTAGGTGGGACACCAGGTGTAGCCGAACTTGAGCTCGGGGTCGGCCAGCTTGGCCAGCTCGCCCGGCTGCCAGTAGCCATTGATGATCATGCCCTGCACGCCGCGGGTGAAGGCCGCCTGGGCGCTCCCGGTCCAGCCGCCGTAGTTGCTGCTGAAGGCGGCCATGTTCTCCGGCCCGTAGGCCTCGTAGAAGCCCTTGAACCAATTCACGGCGGCGACGAAGGCCTCGTGGGTGAAGCTGAGCTTGTCGTTGTCCGGGTCCATGAGCTGACTGCCGGTGATGGCATCCCAACAGGAGAGCTCGCTGCCGATACCATCCAGAGGACGGAAGCCGATCGCGCTGATGTTGCCGGCATCGTCCGTCGTGGTGACGGCATCGGATAGGGTCCGCAGCTCCTCCCAAGTGGTGGGCCCGGTCTCGGGGTCGAGGCCGCTCTCCTCGAAGAGGTTCTTGTTCCAGCTTAGGGCCAGGATGAAGGCGGCCTCGATGGAGGGGATGCCGTAAGTCTTGCCCTTCCAACTGCCGCGCTGCCAGAGGGCATCGAAGAAGTTGCCCCGGTCCAGGCCGGAGGCATCAATCATGTCGTCCACCTGGACGACGGCATCGCGCAGGGCCAGGTCGGGGCTCAAGGAGCTGGACATGCAGTCCGGGGGCACGCCGCCGGCCACCGCCGTCAGCAGCTTCTCGACGGTGGAAGCTCCCTTGAGCACGTTCACCGTGACGTCCGGGTGGCTGTCCATGTGCAGTTGGGCCACCTTGTCGCAGGCATCTCCCCAGACGCCCTCGCCCCAGACCACCCACCAACTGATCTCCACCGGGGCGGCGGAGGCAGCGGGCGGCGCCTCGGTCGCCTGAGCGGCGGGAGCATCGGTGGCTGCCGGCGGCTGAGCCGTTTGTCCGGAGCAGGCCGCCAGGGCCGAAGCCGCGGCCGTCATCCCCATCACACCCAGGAAGCCACGTCTCGAATAGCGATTCGCCTTAGTCTCCACTTCCACCTCCCCGTGTCCGTGTCCCATAGCGCGACGCCGAGACGTCCCCGGCCCCACCGCTACCGGAACCGTTTCTTACCGGCGACTATAGCACCCTCCTCGGCGGATGTCAAGACCTTTTTGACAATACCCCAACGCAGTTGTACTCTGAGAAACAAGATCGCTTTTCGACTGAAAGGGTATCCATGCCGGGCAAGACCAACTACGAGGTGCGCTCCCTGGCCCGAGGGCTCGACGTCCTAGCCATGCTCGCCGAGGCGGAGGGCACCGTCGGGGTAACCGAGGTGGCCGAGAGCCTGTCGGTGGACAAGAGCACCGCCTTCCGCCTCCTCAACACCCTCGTCGGCCAGGGGTTCGCCGTCCAGGACGAGGATTCCCGCCGCTATCGCGCCGGGCTCCGCATCGTGCAGCTCAGCCGCCGAGTGTTGGATCGCACCGAGCTGCGGGCGGTGGCCAGGCCCTGGCTGAAACAACTACAGCGGACTACCGGCGAGTCGTCCCACCTAGCGGTGCTGGCCCAGGGGCAGGCCATCTATGTGGACAAAGAGGATTCCGACGCCGGCCTCAACGTCAACACCGAGATCGGGCGGCCGGCGGCCCTGCATTGCAGCGCCATCGGCAAGGCTCTCATCGCCGAGCTGTCGCCGGAGGAGATCGAAGCCTTCCTTTCGCGGGAAGCGATGGCCCGCTACACCCCTCGGACCATGACCGCTCCGCGGGAGCTTGTGCCGCACCTGGAGTCCATCCGCGAGCAGGGCTACGCCGTGGATGACGAGGAGTTCGAGCCCGGGGTCCGCTGCGTGGCGGCCCCCATCCGCGGGCCCGGCGGACGAGTGAAGGCCGCCATCGGCGTGTCCGGCCCCTCGGTGCGCGTCACCCTGGAGCGCATCCCGGAACTCGCCGCCACCGTGGTGGACACGGCGGCCCGGATATCGCAGTTGCTGGGGTATTCCGGGTAGGGCCCTCACCCCTAACCCCCATACGCATCAAGCTAAGCAACCTCCGGGGGGTTGAGTAGGAGTTGGTGGGTGTTGGGTTGCATGCGACGTCGGTTCATTCGGCAGCC
>JBBQIE010000204.1:0-5097 GCA_038324625.1 Anaerolineae bacterium
CTCCGCGGCGCCCCTACCATTGTCCGCCTCCAGCCCCTAGCGCCTCCGCCCCTAAACTGAGATACACCGGTTCCGTCTTTCCAGTGACCGGCCGGTCACCATCCATGCCGTAACAGGAAGCTTCGGTGAATGCTGACCTGACTGGAATGGCTCAGTATACTTCGGTTATACTACGGTATCTGGGTTCTACCAAAGGAGGTGTCGGTTGCACCTTTTGTTGGTTGGCAAATCGGTAAAGCCAGCATACTACCTGTAGTGGGTGATCGTGAGGCGTACCCACTACAGGTAGTATATCCCAAGGTGCAGAGCCCATGCAGTCATATCAACCAACAAAAGATGCAACCGAGTCCAAAGGAGGGTGCTATGACCTACGTGGTCGGTGCCAAGGGGCAGGTGGTCATTGCTAAGGATATCCGTGATCGCCTGGGCATTCTCCCCGGGTGGGTAGCGGTACAGCGCCTAGAGGGCGACGAGGTGCATCTCTCGTTCCTACCCCCGGAACATGACCGGTCCCTCAGGGGATGCTTGAGTCAGTACGTGAAGCCCGGCGCGCCTTCTGGGGAAGACTGGGAGCGCGTTCGGCGGCAGGCCTGGGAGAGCATCGCCCGCGAGAGGGAAACCCAGTGGACGGACGAGGGTTGAGCGCGCTGCTGGATAGCAGCGTGCTGGTCCGTTATCTCACCGATTCGCCGCCCGATATGGCCGATAGAGCCGCGAAGATCATTGACGGAGACGGGGAGCTTCGGATTCCGGAGATCGTGCTGATGGAAACGGCCTACGTGCTGACGTCCATCTACGAGGTTCCTAGAGAGGTGGTCGTTGACCATCTCATTCTCCTGCTTCAGAAGCGCAATATCCGCTCGTTGAGCCTGGAGCCGGGTCTCGTTCTCGAAGCCCTGTCCCTGTGCCGTCCGTCTGGACGGGTTTCCTTCGCCGATGCTCTCCTATGGGCCACTGCACGTGCCACTGAGGGGCAGACCGTCTACTCCTTCGACAGGCGCTTCCCGCGTCAGGGAATCACGGTACTAGGTGGCGAACCTTCGCCTTGAGGTGGTCGAACGCGGATCGAGAGACGAAGGGGCCTAGCGATACTGCCGCTCCCGCCGCCAGATGTCGTGGATGAGTTGGTAGCTCTCCACCGGCATACCGGCGAAGGCGCAGTTGCTGGTGCTGAAGATGTATCCCCCGCCGGGCTTGCCCTGGGCCAAAGCGTACTCGGCTGAGGCCGTCATCTCCTCGCGGGTGCCGGTCTGGAGCAGGGAGCAGTCCACGTTGCCGATCAGGCAGACGCGGTCGCCGTACTTGGCTTTCACCTCCCCGATATCCACCCCGGCCATGGGGTCGAGGGAATGGAGGGCGTGGGGCTCGCAGGCCACCAGGTCGTCAATGATGGGCATGATGTTGCCGTCGGTATGCTTGATGACGTAAGCGCCCAGGTCTCGATAGGCGGCGATGAGCCGGTGCAGATAAGGGGTGACGAACTCGGAGAACTTGGGCGGGGGCAGAAAGGGTCCCAGGTTGAAGCAGTAGTCGGCGCAGAGGGCGAACCCGTCCAGGCCGGCGTCTATCAGGTACTTGCCCCGCTCGATGGCGTCGGACACCCGGGCCGCCGCTTCCTCGTGCATCTCTTCAGGGCGGTCGTAGAGCCGGTAGGTGAACTCCAGCATCCTGCCGCCCGAGGGAATGCTGTAGGTGGCGTCGCCGTGGGCCACGATCAGGTAATCGTCGTCGCCCATCTCTCGGATGTAGCGGGCGGTGGCGGCGATGTCCTCCGGCCCCTGGGCCATGGTCACCATGATGATAGAGTGGTCGTATTCTTGGGCGATGCTGAGATACACGCCGGCGTTGTGGCGGAGCATCCGCTCCCGCTCGCTGCCTTGCGTGCCCTCCAGGTCCGCGGGATGGAAGTAGTCGGTCCCGAAGACCTCCTGGGTGAGGAAGAAGACCAGCTCGAAGGTGGGTACGTAGTCGGGCGTGCCGCCGGTGAGGGCAAGGATGGCCCTTTCTCTATGGGTCATGTCGGATCTCCGGGAGATGGTGGATGGCTCACTCGGTTCCGGTCGGCAGAGGTCGGTAGCGTTCCATGACCGCTACCAATTCCTCGAGGGGTACGGCGTGCGCGGTCCGGCCGCGGAATCCGGTCATGGTCTCGGCGGCGGTGAGGGCGTTCAGGATAGCCTCCTCCACCGCCTCGGCGGCGGCGTCGTAGAGCGGATTGATCTGGTTCAGTGGCAGCATCTGCGCCGAGACGGGCGTTTTCGTGTCTCGAGGATAGTGGTTGCCGGTGGAGAAGGCCAGGAACAGGTCGCCGCTGAACACGTGCCCGGTGCCGCCCGCCCGAGCCACCCCGATGGTGGCCCGCTGGGCCAGAGCCCGGCACTGGTGAGGCAGGAGGGGCACGTCGGTGGCCAGGACGACGATGATGGAGCTGGCCGTGGGGGGCTCCTCCCAGGCGCGGGGCACTCGCTCGGGGCCGATTTCCCGGCCAACCGGCACTCCATCCATCCGGAGGAGGTCGCGGGTGCCGTGGTTGGCCTGTACTAGAGCGCCCACGGTGAAATGGCCACCGGCCGCCGTGACCCGACGGGAGGAGGTGCCGATACCGCCCTTGAAGTCGTGGCAGATCATGCCGGTGCCCCCGCCCACGTTCCCCTCCGCCACCGGGCCCGACGAGGCCGATTCGATAGCGGCAAAGACGTGCTCGCCGGCGATGTGATGGGCGTTGATGTCGTTGAGCCAGCCATCGTAGGTCTCGGCGACGACGGGGAGCCAGAAGGCGGTGCTGGGGGCCCTCTCGGAGGCATAGCGAGTGATGGCGTCCCGCACCAGGCCCACCTGGTGGGTGTTGGTCAGGGCCACCGGCGACATCAGCAGGCCCGACTCCTCCACCCAGGGCAGGCCGGTCATCTCCCCGCAGCCGTTGAGGGTGTGACACCCGGCAAAGGTGAAGTCGTCGGCGGTCTCCTCGCCGCGGGGCATGATGACCGTCACCCCGGTGCGAGCCACACGGGGTTGGTCGTAGACCAGGGTGACATGGCCCACGGTGACCCCGGGCACGTCGGTGATGGCGTTATGCTCCCCGGGGGGGAAGTTGCCTATGACTATGCCGAGGTCTCGCAAGCGGGCGCGGAACATACACTACCCCTAGAGCCGAGTTTGCAGGGAAAGTTGTCGCACCACGCCCTGTCGCTATCGATCAGTGCCCGAAGTCTTCGAGGATCAGGACCGAGATGCCATCCAGATTGCGCAGCCCATAGTCGTTGGTGACAAAGGCTGTTGCGCCCTCCAAGAGGCAGGTAGCTACCTGAAGTGCATCGGCCGAACGGAGGTTCCTCTCCGCTCGGAGCCGAGCCGCCTGACGGGCGATGCCGAGGGACACATCAACGAACCGGAGATTCGGGTAGTTCAGAAGGAGAACCTCGTACTCCTCCACGACGTCCGGCTTTCCCAGGCGAAACGGTTTCACGGCCACTTCCATCAGGGTCAGGACGGATGTCACTCCGCCGAAGGATCCTTGCGCCAACTCCTCCAGCACCACGCCGGCTGCTCTTGCCGCCGGGGTGGTAGCTTCGAAGTGGTAGATGAAGGTCATAGTGTCCAGCCCGACCAACTGGTGCTCGCGAAGAGCTTGACTCAGTCCGGCCAAGCGCTTCTTTCCTTGAGCACATATTCCCTTGGATCTTCTCCCGCCCAGATCTCCTGATGAAGGCCGCGCAAGCGGGCAGCGTAGTCGCTGGGCTCAGGGATGACTATTAGATAGCCATCCCTGACCTCCACGAGTACGTGGGTCCCAGCTTCGATGCCCAATCTTTGGCGGGCATCGAGCGGTATAGTGATCCCGTGGTCAGGACCTACCTCTACTCGCTCAACCATTCCGATACCTCTCGCTGAGTCAGACTCACTGGGGCCGGTTCCGCTCTACGAGTTCGGCCATACCCCTGGGCAATACCCGACGCCGCACCTCGCGCTCCACAGCTTCCGCATCCATGTCGGGGTGAAGATACCGTATGGAGTCTCGGACCATCTCCACCCCGTCCTCGTACATCTGCGCGGCGATCTCCAGCCGCTGCTCGGGAGTCATGGAACGATAGATCTGGACTCTCAACCACTCGGTTCGCTTATCACGCACCGCCATGACCGATCTCCCGTTGCTTCGTCGCGGAGGGAACGCCGCGCCAGTGACCTAACCCAGCCCCATCTTGGTCATGTTCCGGTAGCTGATGGCCAGGCTGTCGAAGGGGTCGCGGAGGCTGCGGTCCTGCTCCACCACGTACCACTGCACCCCGGAGTAGCGGCAGGCGTCGAGGATAGCCGGCCAGTTGAGGTTGCCCTCGCCAACCTCGGCGAACATCTGGCCCCCATCGGCGATGACCATGTCCTTGACGTGGATCACCGGGATGCGCCCCTTGACCAGACGAGTCCAGGCGGCCGGATCGCCGCCGCCGTGCTGCACCCAGTAGGTGTCCAGTTGGGACATTAGGTAGCGAGGGTCGGTCTCCTCCAGAAGGATGTCGAGGCCGGTGTGGGGGCCGAAGCGGGCGAACTCGAAGCTGTGATTATGGTACCCTAGGGCCAGACCCTGATCGTGGAGCCTCTTGCCCATCTCGTCGGCGTCACGGGCGAAGTCGTGGAAGCCTTTCTCACCGGCCTCGCGGTACTGAGCGGGCATGGAGGATACGGTCACGCGAGTGCAGTTCCAGAGTCGGTGCTCGGCCACCACCGCATCGAAGTCATCGGTCAGACGCTCGAAGCCGGTGTGGGAGCTGCAGACGGTGAAGCCCTCGCGATCGAGAAGGTCCTTCCATTGGCCAGCATCCAGGGGCCCCAGCCCCGCCATCTCCACCCCGGGATAGCCCATCTCTCGAACCCGGTGCAGGGAGACGGCGATGTCCTCCGGCGTCTTCATGTGGTCTCTCACGGTGTACAGCTGCGCGGCGATGCCACCCTGGGTCATTGAGCCCTCCTACGATTGCATGTGACGACTTAGTGTCCGCCTATAGGCTCTTGCAGTCAATCGGGATGCTGTTGGCGAAGTGGGGCGGGGGGGGGCGGAGGCGCCCAGGGCCCGGCTGGGATCGAAGTAGAGGCACGGTTTCC
>JBBQIE010000205.1:0-5066 GCA_038324625.1 Anaerolineae bacterium
AGCCAGGGTGCGGAGGTTCTCGCCTCGCCCTTAGCCACGCCTCGGCCGAGGTTGCGCACAATGATAGTGCCTTCCGCGTCCGGCTTCAACACCAGCCGGTCGGGAGCCAGTTCCAGGCGGGGACGGGTGACGATCTCAAACTGGATGCCGACCTCCGCCTCACCGCCGTTTGAGGTGAGGGTGAGGCCGTGGGGAATCCTGACGGGGCCGGGATCCAGGTCCTCCGGGGGAGTGGCGCTGACCCTGATGGCGCGCGACTGTCCGCTGGGGATGGTCACCGAGCCCGGGTCCACCGAGAGCCAGGGCGATGTAGAAGCCAGGTACACCTGGAGGTCGCCGACCCCGCGGTTGAACACGAGCAGGGAGCCAACCGCCGAGGCGTAGTCCGAACTGGGGGAGAGAGTCATCTCCGGCTCCACGCTCAGTTCCGGGCGGGATATGGCGACCGTTGCCGCCACCGCGGCCTGGTTGTAAGGGCCGCGGAAGTGGAGCAGGGCGCGGGCCTCGTGCTCCCCGGCAGGAAGGCCGAGAGCGTATGCCCGAGCGACGATGGTGGTTTCGGCGCCGCCGCGGCAAATGCCCGAGGCCGGGGTCAACTCGATCCAAGTGGACTCGGTGAGCGCTTGCCACTCCAGATCGCCGGTGCCGATGTTCCGAAGGGTCAGGTGCCGCTCGCTCACGCCGCCTTCCGGGATGATGCCGAAGTCAATCGAGGCCGGCTCGATGGCGAGTATCGGCTTTACCAGGGTGTACTGGGCGGAGAGGGTAACGGTTCCGCCGGCATACTCGATGGCCAGGGCCGCTTCCTCCGAGTGCTCTCCCGGTGTCGAGGCCGCCTGTCCTCCCAGGCTCACCGTGGCCAGGGTGCTGCTGCCGCCCTCGAGGGTGCCGGAGGCCGGCCATACTCTGAGCCAGGGAGTATGAGGGCGCACCGCGAACTCAAGTGGTTGATTGCCCCGGTTGGCGATGACCAAAGGTAGCGAGGCGGAGGGAACCTGCGAGGGGTCGAGAACCCCGAAGTCCAGCCGCGAATCGGAGACGGCCAGCACCGAACGCAATACTCGAGCGGTCACGGGGACGGTAGCCGACCCCACGGGGCTCTGGATGTGCAGGCCCTGGGGCCAGCTAATTGGCCCGGGGGGCAGGGCGCTACTGGCCAGCCGAGCCCTCAGGCGGGCGCGATGCCGGGGCGGGATCTCCACGGAAGCCGGGCTCACCTCCAGGCCCTGGCCGGTAGAGCGTACCTTCACCGGCAGGGGGGCGGAACCGGAATTGACGATGGAGAGCACCAGTTCGCCGGTATCGGGGTACTGGAGATCCCCGAAGGCCAATGAACCGGGGTCAACCGTCATCTCCGCCCGGCCCCGGGCGAAGGATACGCTCACCCACTCCTGACCGGCGTCGCTGTCCACCCGGAGGGCCCGGGGGTAATCCCCACCGCCGGGCGCCTCCCGGGGGTCAAGGGTGACCCGCACCGGGAGTTCTTGGCCGCCGCCGAGATCGGCCTTGGTGGGGGAGATCGACAGCCAGGGAACGGCGGAGGACAGCCGCACTTGAAGCGATCCCCCGCCGCGGTTGCCCACCGTCAAACGCCCGACCAGGGGGTCGTCGGCCAACTGCCCCAGGTCCAGCTCCGTCAGCGGCACGTCCAAGGCGGGGGCGGCCTCGATCAACTCCACCGAGACCCATAGGTGCTCGCCGTTGGCGATCAGTATGGCGCGGGGGATTCGCCTGGGAGCCGCCGGCGCCGCTCGCAGGTCGGCGCGGACGAGCACCTCGGCGGACTGCCTGGGCCCCAGGGTCAGCGAATCCCTTTCCGGGACCAGCCAGGGCAGGCTGCTCTTGATCTCGGCGGACACCGGCTGCTGCAGGTTGTTCCGCAAGCGGATGCGATAGCCGGCGCGCTTCCGGGCCGAGCCGGCGAGAATGCGGATGCGCTTGGTAAGTAGCGTCAGGCTGGGGATGACCGGTGTCGCGGGAGGGGCCACGGCGGCCTGGACCGAAGCGGGCGTATCCACCATAGGGGTCGCCGGCACCGTGGCCCCAGCGGAAAGGGCCTCTCGGAACTGGGCCATGCTATCATAGCGCTTGTCGGGATCCCTCTGGCGCGCTCTGGCCAAAGCCTTTCTCAAAGAGGGCGATAGAGATGGACGCTTTGAGCCGGCCCCCGGCCCTTTGGCCAGGGCGAAGAGCATGGTGCCCAGGGAGTAGATGTCGGACGTGGGGCCGGCGAAAGCATCGGCCTCCTGCTCGGGGGCCTCGAAGGGAGGGGTGCCGCGATTGGCCTCACCGCGAGACTGGCCGGGCTTGAAGTGTCGGGCTAGGCCGAGGTCCAGAAGGACGGGGTTGCCGGAGCCATCAATGATCACCCGCGAGAGGCGCAAGTCACGGAAGAGCAGTGCCGGCCGCTGGCTGTGCATCTGGCTCAGGCCGTCGGCAAGCCGCGATCCGAGGACGCGAATCCGGTTCTCCGGCATCGGTCCTTGTCGGAACAGCTCGCGAAGAGTGGGGCCCTCGATCCAGGGCATGACCACGTAACAGGAGTCCTTCTCGCAGAAGTGCTCTCGTATGGGCACCAGGGCCGGGTGGGTGAGGCTTTCCAGTTGGGCGGCTTCGCGATCGAACTCGGACAGGGAGCGCCGACGCTCCTCCGGCGTCACCAGAGCCAGAGTGTCCAGTTTCTTGAGGGCGACGGTCTCACCTGTGACCCTATCGAGGGCTCGGTACACGGTGGTGGTACGGCGGCGAGACACCCGCTGCAGGACCTGGTAGCGTTCAGCGACGATGAAGAGGTCGCGCTCTCGGGGAGCGGCGACGGCGATGCCCTCGGAGAGGGATTGGCCACACCGGGGGCAGGCGGACGCGCCGGCCTCTACCGGCCAGTGGCAGCGCGGACAGGGTGTGCCCAGTCCGGCGCCACAGCGGCGACAGGACAGAGCCCCTTCTGGATTGGTGGAGTCACACTCAGGGCAACGCATAGGGCAGGGTCACTTATGGACGAGTGGATAGCGGCTTGGTCCGCGGAAAGCGGATCACATTATAGTCTTCCGCCAACCACGGCAGCAAGGGTTAGCGCCGGCGGTCCGCCGCGGGGCGGCAACCGTGGGCTCGCGGCGCGAGGGGCCAGGCCTTTGCGCAGAGGTGGGCCGCACCCTATAATGTCTAATGCTGTAGCACGCTGCTGGTAGACCGCGCTTCGCCGCCTGATGTGAATCACAGGTAGTGAAAGGAGCTTTGTGTGGCACTGACCAGGGATCAGAAGTCTGAGATAATACAAGATTTCCACAAGCACGAGTCCGACACCGGTTCTCCGGAAGTGCAGATTGCCTTGCTGACCACCAGGATCAACAGCCTGGTTTCGCATCTGCAGGAGAACAAGCACGACGAGCATTCCCGAATGGGTCTGCTCAAGCTGGTGGGTCAGCGACGAAGACACCTCGCCTACCTCAGGCGGACCGATCCCAGTCGGTACCAGACGATAATCGAACGGCTTGGCCTGCGCAGATAGGTGAGGCGAGTCGTAACGCTTAGTGAAGCGAGTGGGCAGTCCTTCAGGCGACCACTCGCTTCTTTGCTTGCCTGATAAGTCACGGCGGGAGAGCCGGGAGGATCAGGGATTGGCATCTGGGGCCCAGCACCAGTTGGGCAGTAGATGCCAGTGCCTATCCTCCAGGCTCTTCGCTGTACGGAGGATTGAAGATGACGCATAGTTACACGACGAAAGTGGGCGATCAGCAGATCACCCTAGAGACAGGGAAGCTGGCTGGGCTAGCCGGGGGAGCGGTCACCGTTCACTCGGGGGACACGGTCTTGCTGGTTACGGCCACCGCTTCCAAGGGAATGAGGGAGGGCGCTGACTTCCTTCCTCTAACCATTGACTACGAGGAGAAGCTGTACGCCGCCGGCCGTATCCCCGGGGGGTTCATCAAGCGGGAGGGCCGTCCGAGCGAGGAGGCTATCCTCACGGCGCGACTGGTTGACCGGCCCCTCAGGCCCCTTTTCGACAAGGGCATACGCAACGAGATGCAGGTGGTGATCACCGCCCTCTCCGCCGACCCCAACGTCTACATTGACGTCCTTGCCATCCTCGGTGCCTCGGCGGCGATGATGATCTCGGACATCCCCTTCAACGGACCGGTGGGGGCCACCCGCGTGGGGGAGGTAGAGGGCGAACTGGTCTTCAACCCCACGGTCGAGCAGATGCAGGAGAGCGACCTGGATCTCCGTCTGGCGGGCACAGAAGACGCCATACTCATGGTAGAAGCGGGGGCGAAAGAAGTCCCCGAGGAGCTTCTGGTGCGGGCCCTGCGCGAGGGGCACAAAGCTATTCAGGAAAGCATCGCCGTGCAGAAGAAGATGGCGGCGGAGATCGGCAAGCCCAAGCGCGAGTTCGTAGTTCATAAGATCGCGGACGCGGTGGTGCAGGAAGTGACCGACCGCTTCGAGGGCCCGATCCGCGAGGCCCTTCAGGGCACCAACTCCAAGGAGGCCCGGGCCGAGGCGCTGGATCGGCTGCGAGCGGAGCTGACGGAAGGGGACGAGGAGACCGCGGACCAGCGCTCCGAGGCCTTCGAGAAGGTGTTTCAGAAGGTGGTCCGGCAGATGATCATGGATCACCAGCGCCCGGACGGCCGCGATTGGACGGAGATCCGCCCGATCTCCGCCGAGGTCGGCCTGCTCCCGAGGACTCACGGCTCCGGCCTGTTCACTCGGGGGGAGACCCAGGTCCTCAGCGTGGTCACCCTGGGCACCGCCAGTGACGAGCAGAGACTGGACACCCTCAGCACCGAAGAGGGCAAGCGCTACATGCACCAGTACAACTTCCCGCCCTACAGCACTGGGGAGACCCGATTCATGCGGGGCCCGGGCCGGCGGGAAATCGGACACGGGGCCCTCGCGGAGCGGTCCCTGGTGCCGGTGCTACCGGCGGCGGAGGAGTTCCCCTACACCCTCCGGGTGGTGAGTGAGGCGCTCTCCTCCAACGGTTCTACCTCCATGGCCAGTGTTTGCGGCAGCAGCCTGTCCCTAATGGACGCGGGAGTGCCCATCAAGCGCCCGGTGGCGGG
>JBBQIE010000206.1:0-5061 GCA_038324625.1 Anaerolineae bacterium
CTCTTGGCCTCCCAGATAGGGCCGGAGCACGGCCGGAACCCGGATGGTGCCGTCCTCCTGCTGATAATTCTCCAGCACCGAGATCATGACTCGGGGCAGGGCCAAGCCGGAGCCATTGAGGGTGTGCAGGAAGCGAGGGCGGACGCCTTCCTCGGGACGGTAACGGATGTTGGCGCGGCGGGCCTGGAAGTCCCGGAAGTTGCTGCAACTGCTGACCTCCAGCCACTCCCCGCTGCCGGGGGCCCACATCTCGATGTCGTACTTGGCGGCGGCGCTGAAGCTGAGGTCGCCGGTACACATCTGGATCACCCGATAGGGTATCTCCAGCAGTTGCGCCACTTCCTCGGCGTTCTGGAGCAGACTGGTCAACTCGGCGTCCGAGTTCTCGGGGGTGCAGAACTTCACCATTTCTACCTTGTCGAACTGATGGCCCCGCTTGAGACCGCGAGTCTCGCGACCGGCGGACATCTTCTCCCGGCGGAAGCAGGCGGTGTAGGCCACGTGGTGGATGGGCAACTGCGACGCGTCCAGGATCTCGTCGCGGTAGAGGTTAGTCACCGGGACCTCGGCGGTGGGGATCAACCAGAGATCGTCCTCCCAGTCGCGGTAGAGGTTGTCGGCGAACTTGGGTAGTTGACCGGTGCCGATGAGGCACTCCTCCTTGACCAAATAGGGGGTGTAGACCTCGGTGTAGCCATGCTCGCGGGTATGAAGGTCCAGCATCCAGGCGATGAGGGCGCGCTGCAGACGAGCGCCATCCTCACGGAGGACGTAGAAGCGGGTGCCGGAGAGCTTCACCCCCCGCTCGAAGTCAATGATGCCGAGGGCGGGGCCCAGGTCCCAGTGAGGCAGGGGCGTGAAGCCGAACTCCACCGGTTGGCCCCAGGTTCGGACCACGACGTTCTCGCTCTCGTCTTTGCCCACGGGCACCGACTCGGCGGGCATGTTGGGCACCTCGAGCATGGCCCGCTCCAGGCGCTGCTCCACCTCGCGGAGTTCAGCGTCCTCTTCCTCGATGGCGATGTTGATGCCCCGTACCTCTTCGATCAGGGGCTCACGGTCGGCCTGCTCGCGGGTGCGACCGACCTCTTTCGAGAGGGAGTTGCGCCGGCCGCGGAGTTCCTCCACCGAGGCGATGATGGCCCGGCGTCGCTCGTCCAGCTCCAGGATCTGGTCCACGGGGGCCTCGAGGTTGAGGTGCCGCAGCTGCTCCTTGACGTGGTCCGGCCGTTCGCGAATGAGGTTGATGTCCAACATGGCGTCCCTCCTGCCCAAGCAAAATCGCCCGCCGTCCGGTCAGGACGAGGGGCGACTCTCGTGGTGCCACCTGACTTCGCCGACCCGGGATGGGCCGGCCTCTTTGCGGCGCGCGCTGCGCCTGACCCTCGGTAACGGGAGGACCCGGCTATGCCTACTGCGATTCGGCACGCGGCTCGGGAGTGGATTCGACCCGGCGTCGGGCTGCCTCACACCGTTCAGCAGCTCTCTGGGCCGGACGGTCGGGACGACTGTCTCCGTCTATGCCTTTGGCAGACGCTTCTGGGGCCCATTGTACTGAGACGGTACTCAGGGCGCCAGCTTGGCGGACCCTGGGGGAGGGAAGCCTCACGCAAAGACTCCGAGGCGCCAAGGTGTAGAAGCAAGGAGGACTCTCGTGTCGATTGTGTCCTGGTTCGTGTGATGTCAGGCGGCGGTCTGAAGCCCACCGCTGAAGGCCTTCGGCCAAGGAAGCCGCGTGACTCCATCCCCTGGCCGAAGGCCCTCAGCGGGCGCCTTTAGTCGCCCGCCCTCTCCCGCGTCGCCTGCCGGCACTCATCCCAGGGCCACCCCAACCCATTCCATCCTCATGCGAACCAGGACACTCTCGTGTCGATTGGGCCCGAAACAGGACCGGGGCTTGATGCCTTCTCCGGCCTTCCCTATACTCAGGTTCGACACACACGCCGAGAACTATGGGTTTTCGAGGAGGACTCCGTGAAGAAGATAATCAACGATCCCTTCGAGTTCGTGGAAGAGGTGCTGGACGGGATACTGCTGGCCTACCCCTGGCACCTAAAGCGGGCCGAGGGCGACGCCAGAGCCCTGGTGCGGGCCGATGCCCCGGTGAAGGGGAAGGTGGGCATCGCCACCGGGGGCGGCTCCGGGCATATTCCCGTCTTCTTGGGGTATGTCGGCCCCGGACTGTGCGACGGGGTGGCCATCGGGAACGTCTTCTCCTCCCCGCCGCCCGATTCCATGCTGGCGGTGACTAAGGCGGTGGACGGTGGAGCCGGGGTGCTCTACCTCTACGGCAACTACGGCGGCGACGTGATGAACTTCGACATGGCGGCGGAGATGGCCGACATGGAGGGGATCGAGGTGCGCACGGTGCTGGCCCACGACGACGTGGTCTCGGCGCCGGCGGATCAAGCCCAGCGTCGTCGAGCGGTGGCCGGGCTTTACTTCCCCTACAAGATCGCCGGGGCTTGTGCCGCCGAGGGCGCGGACCTGGAGGCGGTGGAAACGGCGGCGCGACGGGCGGCGGACAACACCCGGAGCATGGGGGTGGCCCTCTCCTCCTGCACCGTCCCGGCGGCGGGGAAGCCCACCTTCGAGATCGGCGAAGACGAGATGGAACTGGGTATGGGCATCCACGGCGAGCCGGGCCTGGAGCGCTCGAAGCTCAAGCCGGCGGACGAGATCGCCACCGCTATCGTGGAGCGGGTAGTGGCGGATCTGCCCTTCTCTCGGGGGGACGAGGTGGCGGTTCTGATCAACGGACTGGGGGCCACTCCGCCGGAGGAGCTCTTTGTGGTCTACCGGAAGGCCCATGCCTTGCTGATGGATCACGGCCTGAAGGTACACAAGGCCCTGGTAGGGGAGTACGCCACCTCCATGGAGATGGCGGGAGCCTCCATCAGCCTGCTCAAGCTGGACGATGAGCTTAGGCGCTGGTTGGATGCCCCCATGTTCTCGCCCTTCCTCTTGCAGCAGGGGCCGGTGTGGTAATGGAGCGGCTCAGCCTGGAGGATGTGAAGGCCGTCCTGGAGAAGGTGGGCGCGGATGTCGGGGAATACTCGGAGCGTCTGCGGGAGCTGGATGCCGCCGCCGGAGACGGGGACCTGGGCGTGACCATGACCATTGGCTGGGGGGCGGTGCTCAAGGCCCTCCCGGAGATGGAGGCAGAGGACATCGGCAACCTCTTGGCCAAAGCGGGCATGACCTTCAACCGGGCGGCCGCCTCCACTTTCGGGGTGCTCCTGGCCACGGCGCTAATGCGGGCCGGGCGCGAACTCAAAGGGGTGGAGTCGGTGGGCCTGCCGGAGATGATCCGGGGGGCGGAGGCGGCTTTCCAGGGCATCCGGGAACGGGGCAAGGCCGAGGTGGGCGACAAGACCATGCTCGACGCCCTGGCCCCGGCCATCGAGGCCCTGAAGCAGGCCCAAGCCGAGAGGCAGGGACTATCCGCGGCCCTGGACGCCGCCTCCGCGGCGGCCATGCGCGGGGCCGCGGCTACTGCCGGGAAGACCCCGAAGTTCGGCCGGGCCTCCTGGCTGGGGCCGAGGGCGGCGGAGGTGCAGGACCCCGGGGCCACGGCCACGGCGTTCATGCTGCGATCTCTCGCGGAAGCCGTGGCTGATTGAGATACGTCCACTATCGGCGCTCCTTCGTGGGGGCAGCTTCGGCTGCTCCCTTGCCTTTGTTTGCTGCTTGCTGGAGAAGATGATGGGGATAACCGTGGTTGGATTGGGGCCGGGTCCGGTGGAGCACATGAGCCTGGGGGCCTGGCGCACCCTGGATGCCGCTTCGGAGGTGTGGGTTCGCACCCGGCACCACCCGACCATCGTCCAGTTGCCGGGGCATCTTCGCCTCGACTCGTTTGACGAAGTGTACGAGTCCCATGACTCCTTTGACGACGTCTACGAGGAGATCGCCCGGCGGGTACTGGAATTGGGCCGTCGCCCGGAGGGGGTGGTGTATGCCGTGCCCGGTCACCCGCTGGTGGGCGAGTCCAGCGTGCGAAGGCTGATTCCCCTGGCCGAGGAAGCGACAATCCCCCTGTCTATCGTGGCCAGCGAGTCCTTCGTCTCCCCGGTTCTGACCGCTCTTGGCCTCGATGGGCTGGACCTTCAGGTGGCCGATGCAGCCGAGGTGGCGCGAACCTGGCATCCGCGGCTGGCGGTGGATGGGCCGGTGATCCTGGGCCAGCTGTACGATCGCGATACCGCCGCTGGGGTGAAGCTGACCCTCATGAACGCCTATCCAGCCGACCACGAAGTCATCCTGGTCAAGGCGGCGGGCACCTCGGACCAGGTGGTGCGTCGCATCCCCCTGGAGGAACTGGATCGTCAGACGGACCTGGATCACCTTGCCTCTCTGTATGTGCCCCCGCTCGCGGCGCCCAGCAGCCTGGAGGCTTTCCAGGATACGGTGGCCCGGCTGCGAGCCCCGGACGGATGCCCCTGGGATCGGGAGCAGACGCATCTCTCTCTGCGGGAGGCGCTTATGGAGGAGGCCTATGAGGTGCTGCAAGCTCTGGACGACGAGGACCCCGGGGAGCTGCATGAGGAACTGGGCGACCTCCTCATGCAGGTGTGTATGCACTCGCAGATCGCCGCCGAAGAGGGTACCTTCACCATCTACGACGTGATCGCAGGGATAGATGGGAAGATCCGGCGACGGCATCCGCACGTGTTTGCCGACACTCGGGTTTCCGACTCGACGGAAGTGCTGCGTAACTGGGAGGAGATCAAGCGCCAAGAGCGGGGGGACGAGGATACCCGCTCGCTGCTGGCCGGGGTGCCGCGGGGTTTGCCGGCCTTGGGACAGGCCAACGCCTACCAGAAGCGGGTGGCGAGAGTGGGCTTCGACTGGGAGGACATCGCCGGCGTCTGGGGCAAGGTGGAGGAGGAGATTGAGGAACTGCGGTCGGCTATGGTCCCCGAGAGGGAGGCGGAGCTGGGCGACCTTCTGTTCTCGGTGGTGAACCTGGCCCGGCATCTGGATGTGGACGCGGAGACCGCCCTGCGAGAGACCAATCGGCGTTTCCGACGCCGCTTCGAGCACATGCAGGCAATCGCC
>JBBQIE010000207.1:0-5057 GCA_038324625.1 Anaerolineae bacterium
GGGAAGGGGGCCGGGGGGTTAGGTTCCCCACCGCCCGCCCAAGGGAGGCATGACACTTGACCCAAGCCATGCGCTTGCAGACCCGTAGGTACAAGAGGATATCCCTCTTAGGCCGAGCCGCCCTGAGTTACTTCATGCTTGGGCTCCTGGGGGTCATCACCGCCCTGCCCTTCATATGGATGCTGGTGTCTTCGCTCAAGGAGCCGGGCACCCTCTTCGTCTATCCCCCCCAGTGGATCCCCTCCCCCGCCCGCTGGGAGAACTACCGAGAGCTGTTTGAACGCATGCCCTTCTTCACCTTCTTCCTCAACAGCGTCAAGATCGCCTTGCTGGTGACCCTGGGGGAGCTGTTCTCCTGCTCCCTGGCCGCCTACGCCTTCGCCCGCTTCGAGTTCCCGGGCCGGGACGCCATCTTCGCCGTCACCCTCTCCTGCCTGATGATCCCCTCGCAGGTGGTGCTCATCCCCCAGTTCGTCATCTTCTACCGATTGGGCCTGATGGATCGGCACCTGGTGCTCTGGGGCCCGGCCTTCACCGGCAGCGCCTTCGGCATCTTCCTGCTGCGTCAGTTCTTCATGACCCTCCCGGGAGAACTGGAAGACGCCGCCCTCATTGACGGCGCCTCCCGCTTCGGCATCTACCGGCGCATCTTCCTGCCCCTCTCCAAGCCGGCCCTCACCACCCTGGCCATCTTCACCTTCATGGGCTCCTGGAACAACCTCCTGGGCCCGGTCCTCTACCTATCCACCAAGTCCAAGATGACCCTCACCATCGGGTTGGCCCTGCTCCGCCACGCCTGGGGAGCCACCCCCTGGCACCTCATCATGGCCGGGGCGGTGGTGAGCGTGGTGCCCATCCTGCTGGTGTACGTCGTGGGCCAGAAGTACTTCGTCCAAGGCATCGTCATGACCGGCCTGAAGCTATAGCCCGGATCATTCGCGGAGGACGGAATGCCCCCGCTGGTGCCGGCGTTGTGTTGCCGGGCCCACTGCCGAACGATATGATCGTGTTGGCAAACTTACGTAAAGAGTTACTATGGCATCATCATCCTACAGCCATGCCGCTACTCGGCCATACGGCGAGACAGCGGGGATCCAGCTCATCACGGCCATGGAAACGGATGGAAGCGGCAGGAACTAATCCTTCGCCAGTCCGGGACGGCGCCGAACTGGCGCCTTCTGCCCCTGATACCGCATGATTGGCGGCTGGTGACCGGGCGCGCCCGAGCGCGACCCTCGTCCCTCTTCCCTGCTGGAGTGGCGCCATGCTACGGAGCCGGAGTCGCGTCAATCTGCGTCCGGAGAGGCTGCGGAGGCTCGCCGCCCCCCTTTCCAGGTGTTCCGGTCGCTAACGGGACCGTGGATATCGTAGGTGACGCCGGCAGAGGGGGCTGTGTGCTATCAGGCGCAGAACTTGTCGCAGGAGCACGCTGCAATCACCCATCAGTTGTGTCCTGGTTTCCACTAACGATAGGCAGGTAGGTTTGGCTGTCCCATGGTAAGACGATTCGGTTGGACCTGAGGGCCGGGTCTCCCAGAAGCGTGAAGGTATCGAGCAAGTCGAGATGCTGGCCGACCGTGGCCAATGACAACTTGCCGGACCAAGTAGCCTCCCCCACCGTGCTCACCGCGTCGCCGAAGACGGCCTGAAGGAAGCCCTCGGCTAGACTGCTATGGCCGGTCCCGACTCCCAGGCCAGTCGCGCCCCAGGCGGCCACGGCGCCCCCGCCGGTTAATGTGAGTAACCCCTCGTCTAGCGTCGGCTCTGGGCGGTGAAACGCGCCGGTGAAGCAGGTCATCCCCACCACGATTGGCCGGCGGCGGTCGTTGCTCAGGGCGGACAAGTCGTCCAGGTGAAGAAATCGCTCGACGGCCCATTGCTGCCACGACGCATGGCCCGTGAACTGGATGATAAGAGCACCAGCGTCCCAACGATCGAGCACGGCCCGCTGGATGTTCGAGATGGTTGTGGCCGGTGGCGTGAAGTAGATCCGCTGGGAGGTATAGGGGCTGGGCACGTAGCCCGCGGCCACCTCTGACGCGGCCGCGAAGTTTCCGGCGGTATCCGCGTTGTCGGCTACAAAGGTCACGTGGCTGTTCCAGGTCCCGGGAGCTGGATTGGTCTCGTACTGCACGATCTTGTCCACTACGGCTTGCGCCTCAGCCAACGTCTTGACCGGCAGGCGGCCAATGAGCATATCCGGCAGAATGTCCTGCCCATCCACCGTCACGTAGCGATTATCGGCAGCCGTTTCCCCACCCCAAGGATCAACGTCTGCCAGGTAGGGAGGGATGAAGGTGGGTGGCGATTCGGCGCGATATTGCCTGGGGTCAAAGCTGCCATCGCCGACCAGCAGTACGTAGGTGGGGCGGGGCTCCCAGGCAGCATAGGCGTGCGCGAGATAGGCGCGGATGGCCGCCGGGTCAGGGCGCCCATCGCCGTAGACATCATAGACGGCCTGCACATTCTCAACGGTAACGGTCAGACCTTGCTCCTGACGCAAGGTGATCAGATCGCCCAGCGCCGAGATGAAGGCTGTTGGCGCGATCATGACATAGTCGGCGCCCGTCAAGCCGCCGCCCGTCCGCAAAGGTTGCGCTGGGCGCAACGCGGCGGGGAACAGCAATCCAGCCTCGGTCGCTAGAGCGTAACGGTATGCACCGCCAACCAACGAATCGCTCAACGAGATGGCGTTCCCGTCCGTAGTCACGTCGATCAGACGGAGGGGACGATCAGGATTGGTTATGTCGTAAACGCGAAGGCCGGAGGTGGAACTTAGCGCAAGCGAATAGGTCTGTGGCGTCGGCTGACCGGTGAAGGCGGCCGAGTGGCCAACTGGCGCGCCTCCAAGCGCATAGCGAATTGAGAAGGCGTCCAGCCAGGCGCCCTCGATCCCGACGCCGGGAAGGCCGGGGAGCGTCAGGCTGATGGTGTTGGCGTCGCTGCGCAGAACGCCGGGCGCGATAGGCAGAGCAGCCGAACTAGATTGCTTGCCATCCCATTCGATACGGCCCAAGGTGACGCCGTTGAGAGCGACATCCACACGATGGTCGGGGTCGGCAGCAACGTCGGTATAGCCAATGAGCCACACCTTCAGCGTGGCCGGTTGGGCAGCATCCACCGCGGGCAGAGCGATCGGATACGAGGCGGTTGAATGACCTGGACGCTTCAAGTCATCCCACGTCCAGCGGTCGCCGTCGCGCCCAGGTGGCAGGATCCCGCAGAAGCAATCGGGGGTATACAGCAGATTGGCCTCGGCGGTTGCATCGGCCCAGGCGATGCCCACCGGCTGGCCGATGGGGACGGGCGGGCGGTCCTGCACGCGGAGGCCGGGGGTGACATCCATCCAGAGGAAGTAGACGTCACTGGACGTCCAGCGGCTGAAGCGCGGCTCCGCGTAGAAGAGCAGGCGTTCGCCCGGCTCAAAGTCCGCATCCCCATCGCCGTCCCATTCGGCGGCGATATCAGTATCGGCCCGTGCCAGGTGCAGGTTATTGGGGTCGGCACCGGCGATTGGGAAACCGATCTCGGCCAGGGCTTCATAGGTGATGGCGGTGAGGCCGGGCGTGGTGACTTCGATGACCCAGGCTGAACCGGTGCCGTCGAGATCTGGGACGATGGATTGAGGCAGCGCGCTTGGACCTTGGACGGTGAAAGGCGATGGCCGAACTTGCTCCGGGTTGATGACCGCCAAGCGGAGGACCACCAACAATGGATCGAGCGATGCGGCGAGTGGCAGGCCGGCCTCTTGCCCCGCGAAGGTCAGGGCGACGCGGACGTGGGTGGTCACGCGCAGGCGCGCCTGAGGGTAGTCCCCTATTGGGCGGGCCGGGTAGAACACCAACCGCGCCAGACGCACGCCGCGCGCTACTCCGGCGAGCTCAAGCACGACCGGCTCTTCCTCGCTGCTCTGCGCCGGTCGTGCGACGGCGGCCGGTGAGAAATCGCCCCCGATGGGATGTCCGAGTGCATCGTGTTGGACGCCTTCGGGGAGGGAAGCGAGCGCCAAGGGGCCTGGCAGAGGCCGGACGGCCTCTTCGACTGAGACCAGCCTAAGGGTTGGTGTCGCCCCAGGCGGGATAGCGACCAGGACCGAGATGAAAGGCAGCAGTGGCGCACCGGGCCGGGCGGTCTGCGAGTAACCGGGCAGGAGCACGCTCGTGATCCCGTCGGCGCGCGTCAGGACCTGTGCCTCCGGGGCGCGCCAATCTACCAGCAGACCATCGGCGGTGGCGGTCACCGCCGGGCGAGCCGAGAGCCTCGGTGGCGAAGCCAGGACCTGGCCACCGCCGCTGCCATTGAGCGCGCTCACCAGAACAATCAGGCAGGCGCACCCCTCGCGCAGCAGCCTGATCATCCCGGTCGAGCGCGCCCCTTTCCGCTTGGCCAAGCAGCCCACATGCTCAATAGGCCACCCGACTGGCCTGAGGCGGTCAGGCGTCAATTCACCTCTTCAGAAGTGAGGGCAGATACACCCGGTGCGGCGACACGTTGCTGGACTGGACCATAACGTTTGTCAACCCGTGGGTCGTTTCTTTGCCGAAAGTATCCACATCAATCAGCCAGTACCACCATCTGCCTTCGTTGGGCACGGTGTCAACATGGGCATAGGTCGCGCCTGAGCCGCTGCCCTGGGTGACCGCCGGCTCGAAATGAACCAGCACGGCCTGCCCGCGGTCATTCACCGGAGCGCGGTACAGGTTGAAGCCGAAGTTGTCCACCTCAAGCGCGGTGGCCCATTCCAGGCGCACCTGCCGGCCGCCAAGCTGGTCGGCCCGGAAGTAGAGCAGTTCCACCGCCGTCGCGGAGCAGACCGGGAGGGTGATGGTGTTGGTATCCATCGTCACGGCACCAGTGCGCGCCAAGGCCCGACCGGACATGTCGGCGCCGGTGGCCAGGGTGATGCTCGCGAGGGCCAAGATGTTGCCCTTGAATGTCGTGCCTGTGCCGATGGTCGCCGAACTGCCGATCTGCCAGAAGACGTTGCAGATGTCAAGAGGCTCGCCCTCCACGGGGTCGGCCACCACGACCGACGAATTGCTGGCGGTGGTGAGGGT
>JBBQIE010000208.1:0-5055 GCA_038324625.1 Anaerolineae bacterium
GCGCCCCTACCGTTGTCCGCCTTCAGCCCCGCGCCTCTCCCGCGTCTACGAGAGGGGCCCGGGAACCCCGACTCCTTGTCGCTTACGGTGGTAGTAGAGGGCTACCGGCACGATGGAGGCGGCGGCCGTGCCCACGATGGCGGCGCCCACGATCGCCTCCCGCCCGTGACCCCGAACCACGGCGGCGATCCGGCCCACGCTCTCCTCGGCCTGGCTCCAATCCAAATAGCCGAAGAGGCGCTCCCGCACCCCAGGGGTCACCTCGACGGGGTGCAGCGCCTGGGCCAATTCCTCCGCCAGCCCCATCAGACCGGCCAGTTCCGGGTCCTGCTCCGCCTGGAGTCCCCGCGCTCGCGTCCAATCACCCGCCAGCAGAGCGACGGCATGTTCCTCCAAGAGGTTGTCTTCCCGTTTCTCGGCGAACCGCTGCCGATCGGCTATGAAGCTCCACAGTCTCACCTTCACCTCCAGGACAACCTACTCGCCGTCGTCGCCGTCATAGAAGCCCTGATCCAGCAAGTCCTTCCGCAAGGCCAAGAGAGTGCGATGGTATAGAGACTTGATGGCACTCTCGCTTCGATCCATCAGCTCGCCGATCTCGGCATTGGACAGATATTCGTTGAACTTGAGGATGAGCAGCTGCTGCCGCTCTTCCGGCAAGCCCCGAATGGCCTTCAGCAAAGACCGGCGCCGCTCCTCCCTCTCCGCCGCCGCCGGGGGTGACTCCGTCTCCGCCCTCTGGCTGACCAGGCTGTCCAGGGGGATGGTCTGGCGGCGGGAGCGGTCCCGGTGGAAGTTGGCCACCAGGTTATGAGCGATGCGGTAAAACCAGGCCGAGATGGGCACGCCCCGAGTCTCGAAGTTGGCCACGTTGGCCAGGGCCCGCTGGAAGGTCCGAGCGGTCAAGTCCTCGGCATCGTAGTGGTTCCCCACTCGATAGTAGACGTAGTTGTAGATGCGCTCGACGAAGCGCTCGTAGAGCACCCCGAAAGCCTCGGGGTCACCCTTGGCCTGCTCGATCACCTCGGCGTCCGAGAGTTCGACGCCTACCTCGTGGTCATCCATGCTCACATAGTAAACAATGGGGCCAGGTCACACAATACAACCCCCGCGCCGGGGGGTAGTTGCAGTGGCCAGCTCCCCTGCAGCTACCCAAGAGGTCTTCGAGCCCTTTAGGGTCTCCCCAAGGTCCGCTATAATGCCCAGATAGGAGACAGCATATGCCCTCACCCAGGATCACCCTCATCGGCGCCGGTTCCGCCTTCACCTTTCACGTTACGTCCGACCTCATCCGCCGGCCGGCCTTGGCCGGCACCACCGTGGCCCTGGTGGACACCGACCCGGCCGCGCTGGAGCTTTCCGCCCGCATCGCCGCCCGCATGGTGGCGGAGTCCGACAGCGACCTACTTATCGAGTCCTCCACCGACCGCCGGGTCCTTCTTCCCGGGAGCGACTTCGTCCTCAACTCCATCTCGGTGGGCGAGCCCTGGGCCCGCGAGGAGGACGTGGCCATCGCCGAGGAATACGGCATCTACCAGCCCACCTCCCAGACGGTGGGACCGGCCGGCTTCACTCGCGGGCTGCGGGTGGTGCCCCACGCGGTAGCCATCGCCCGGGACGTGGCCGAGCTTTGCCCGAACGCCGTCGTCCTCGACCTGGCCAACCCCCTCTCCGCCGTCTGCCGGGCCATGATCCGGGAGGCCGGCCTGAAGGTCATCGGCCTCTGCGAGCAGTGGCGCCTGGCCCTACCGGCCCTGGCCCAGGCTCTGGATGTACCCGAGGAGGAACTGGACGCCTTCCCCGCCGGGATCAATCACCTGACCTTCCTGCTCGGCCTCTTTCATCGGGGCCAAGACGTGCTGCCTCTGGCTATCGAACGCTTGTGTGGCCC
This sequence comes from Anaerolineae bacterium, assembly GCA_038324625.1. Lineage (GTDB taxonomy): Bacteria > Chloroflexota > Anaerolineae > DRVO01 > DRVO01 > JBBQIE01. The sequence goes on from JBBQIE010000208.1 coordinate 1,892, forward strand.
GAGGGGCGCGGCGCTCTCGATCCCGGTCTCGCGGGCGGTCTACGAGGCCTTCGGGCTTTGGCCCCTGGGCACCGAAGACCACATCGCCGAGTTCTTCCCCTACTTCCTCACCGAGGCGACCCACGGCGGGGCCGACTACGGCCTGACCATCCGCCACACCACGCCGCAACAGATGGAAGCGCGCCTGGCGGAGCGACGGGGATGGGCCGAGGGGAGCCGCCCGATTGACGACCTGCTGGCGCCCTCGGGGGAGAGCGCCGTGGCCATCATCGCCGCCCTGCTGGGCGCGGCGGAGCCGGGTCTGGAGGTGGTCAACATCCCCAACCAGGGGCTGATTGACAACCTCCCGCCCGAGGCCATCGTCGAGGTCCCGGCCCACATCAGCCCCGCCGGGGTGAGAGGGCTCAAGGTAGGTCCCCTGCCCCAACCCCTAGCGCATCTCCTGGCCGGGAGATCGGTGCAGCAGGAGCTGCTGGTGGACGCGGCTCTCTCCGGGGACCGGGCCCTGGCCCTCCGCGGCCTACTGATGGACGCGCAGATACACTCCATTGAAGTGGCCCGGGAGATCCTGGATCGCTCCCTCGCCGTCAACGCCCGTTGGCTGCCCACCTTTCGGAGCTAGGCGGCACCCATGCGCTTGGCTCAGCACGTCTGGAAGGGCCGGGGATGTCATGGTATCGGATACACGAGATCTGCCCTATTGGCGCCAGACCCAGCAGCAATAGGGCAGAGCGACTGCACCATCGCCGGACCAACCACGGGAGGCAGGCCATGAGCAAGAAGCAACTGGGACCGACGACCAACCTCTTCCCCATGCCCGCCCTCCTGATCGCCGTGAAGACGGGCGAGGGCACGGCCAACATCGTCACCATTGCCTGGGGCGGCATCGTGGGCGGCGACCCGCCCATGCTGGCCCTGGACATCGCCGCCGGCCACTACTCCACCCCCTTCATCGAGAAGGAGGGCAACTTCACCGTCAACGTCCCCCGGAGTAGCCAGGCGGTGGAGGCGGACTACTGCGGGATCGTCTCCGGGCGGAAGGACCGGGACAAGGCCGGCACCTGCGGCTGGACCTGGGTGCCCTCCACTCACATCTCTTCGCCCATGATCGCCGAGTGCCCCCTGAACTTCGAGTGCCGGCTGGTGCGCCGGGTGGAGGCGGGGGAGAGCGCCTTCATGCTGGCGGAGATCCTGGAGACGCACGCCGACGAAGAGGCCCTGGACGACCAAGGCAAGCTCCGGGCCCAGGCCCTGGACCCGCTCATCTTCACCCCGGACGGACAGTACTTCCGCCTGGGTGAGGCGGTGGCCAAGGCCTTCTCGGTAGGGAAGAAGCTCCGAAAGGGAGACTGAGCTACAGGCTCGGGTCCACCATTTCAGGGTGAGTGTGAAGCCACCGGCGGTAGACCGAGACGATAGACTCCAGGTCGGCAAGCTGGAAGGCGCAGATCTCGTACAACTCCGCGTCCCGGACCTCGTGGTAGAAGTGGACCAAGCGGTTGCGGTAGCCGGCCAGCACTCGCAGACGGTCGGCGTCCGCCGGCCCGAGAACCCCATGCTCGGCCAGGCCGGAGGCGATCTCCTTGTATTCGGTTGCTCCCTGGCCGAAGCCCCGGGCCAGAATGTGGCGGCCCAGGTCCAGCAGCGCCTCCAAGGCCCGCCTGAGACAGGACTCCGCCGCCCAGGGATTCCGCTGGTCAGCGAGAAAGGCGGCTCGATCTTCCAGGGGCAGGGCCCGGATCCCGGCGAGCATCTCTTCCACCCAAGCGAGGCGGTCGGTTACCACCCGCGCGGAGAGCTTTCCGGGGCTCATGGCTTGCGTCCCAGGATCAGGGCCTGGCGTTCTCTCTCCAGGGGGACCAGGTCGCCCGCCCGCCGGAGAATGTACAGCTCGTACTCGGCGGCGTGGTGGGGGTCGGCGGCATAGAGACACTCGCCGCGGATGATCTCGGCAGCCACGAAGGGGTCGGCGTCCTCGAAACACACCAGATCCACCCGGCCCACATCCAGCCGGTCCTCCAGAGCTATGGCCAACAGTACCTTCTCTCGCACGTTGAGGGGGGAATGCCAGGGGGCCTTGGCCCCAATGTCCACGTCGGAAGTCCCGCCGACGAGGGAATCCACCTCTCCCTCCAGCCAGCCTTGCACCTGGTGGGCCCGGCTTCCGAAGACGTAGAGGAGCTCGATCCCGAAGCGGGTGCAGATCTCGGTGATGGCCTGGCGGCGGATCTCGGCCCTGACGGGCGGGCTACTACTGCTCACGGCTCACCTCCCTGCCGCGATGGTAGGGCGAGTGGCATCGGGGCGCAATCCTCGGCACCCTATCGGCCCTCGGCGTCCAGCTTGGCCAGGAAGCCTTCCACGGCGGCCCGGAACTCCGCCGGGCACTCCTCGTGGGCCACGTGGCCGCAGCGGGGGATGACCACCAACTCCGCGTCCGGTATCTCCCGAGCCAGGCGGACACTGTTCTCCGGGGGGACGGTGCGGTCGCCATCGCCGGTGATTACCAAGGTGGGGACCCCGATGGAGCCCAGTCGCCCGGCGAAATCCGGCGGCCGTCCGGCCAGAGTCAGCTCCCACAGGGCCCGATCCCAGTTCTGGGCCCGGAAAGGCTTGAAGTAGCCCACGCGGGTCTCAGGGGTGATGCGGTCGGGGTCATGCCAGGCGAACCGGAGCAGCCGATCGGCCTGGGCGCCCATGAGGCGGGCTAGGAGAGGCCCCAGACGTCGGGCCTGGGGGGTTTGTAGGAGGGGCTTGGCCCACTCGGGGATGGGGTTGCCGCCCTGGTAGATCGCCGGGCTCACCAGGATCAGGGCCCGCACTCGCTCCGGGTAGCGGAGGGCCATCGCCACCGCCGTGGCGCCGCCGGCGGAGTGACCCACCAGGATGGCTTTCGAGAGGCCCAGGGAGTCCATCAGGGCCACCGTCTGGTCCGTTTGGGCCTCCAGGGTGTAGGGGTTCCGCCCGGTCCACTCTTCCGGCAGGGGCCGCTGAGTGAGCCCGAAGGCCGGCCGGTCGAAGGCCACGGCCGTGCCCCGCTCGGCGAAGAAGGGCATCACCCCCTGCCAAGAGAACAGGCTGGCCCCGAACCCGTGCAGCAGGACGAAGGCGGGCTCTCCCCAGCCCTCGGTCTTGTAGTGCAGCTCCACCCCCGCCACGGTGAG
>JBBQIE010000209.1:0-5054 GCA_038324625.1 Anaerolineae bacterium
TCTCCGACCGCCAGCTACTGGCCCATGGAAAGGTTGGTAGCCTGCCTTTCGTGGCCCGCCTGCCCGAGGACGTGGAGGTCCAGCGAGGGGATATCTTGCCACTCAGCGCGGATCCGGACCAGCTGCACCTTTTCCATCCCGAGGACCGCCTCCGGTTGGAGCGTCATCATTAGCTCGTTCCTGCCCCCTTTGGTGGCCCTCGTCGGCCCCACCGCCATCGGCAAGACGAGCTTGGCCCTAGACCTGGCCCGCCTTTTCGACCTCGAGGTAGTTTCCGCCGACTCGCGCCAGATCTATCGAGGCCTGGACATCGGCACCGCCAAGCCGACCCCGGCGGAGCTGAACCGCGTGCCCCACCACCTGGTTGACGTGGTGGACCCCAGTGAGGTTCTGACCCTAGCCCAGTACCAGGAGTCGGCCTTCGCCGCCATCGCCGGCATCCAGTCGCGTCACCGACTTCCCCTCCTCGTCGGTGGCACCGGCCTGTACATCTGGTCGGTGGTGGAGAACTGGCGCATCCCCCGCGTCCCCCCGAACCCCGAGGTCCGCCTCCTTCTGGAGGCCCGAGCGGAGGCCCTCGGCGCTGACCACCTGCACCACGAACTGGCGAGCGTGGATCCGGCGGCTGCCGCCGGCATTGACCCCCGGAACGTGCGCCGAGTGATCAGAGCCCTGGAGGTGTACGAGGTCACCGGACGGCCGATCTCCGCGCAGCAGGGCCGGGAACCGCCTCGCTATCGCTGTCTGATTCTGGGCCTGACGGCGGCCCGAGAAGGGCTCTACGCTCGGGCCGACATCCGCGTTGATCGGATGATCGAGGCCGGCCTCCTCAGGGAAACGAGCGCCCTTCTCGAGACCGGTCTGGATCCCGAGGTCCCGGCCCTGACAGGCATCGGCTACCGGCAGATGATCGAGCATCTGCAGGGCCGGTGCTCCCTGGAGGAAGCGAGGGAACGCATTAAGACCACCACCCACCGCTTCATCCGTCAGCAGAACACCTGGTTCCGTCGGGATGACCCCCGGATCACTTGGCTGGATTTCCCCTTCTCAGTCTCAGAGGTGGCGCCCCTTGTCAGTCAGTTCCTCGAGGAGTAGCTCGATCCCGCAGAGGGATCGGCCGCGTTTGGCGCTCCCCAGGAGACGAGCCTCCAACTACGGCCTGGCGCTGATACACGAAATCTGCATGAACCTCGGCATGACGGTGGCCGAGCCGGGGACGGTGTTGCCCGTGCTTCTCAGCCAATTGCGGGCCTCGAATACCGTCATCGGGGCTCTGCCGGCCATACGCTTCGGCGGTTGGCTCCTGCCTCAGCTATTCGTAGCCGGATATCTACAGGGCAAGCCCCGCAAGCGGGGTTTCGTGGTGCTGCTGGACCTGGCCCGAGCCTTAGCCTATCTGGTGATCGCGGCCCTACTGGTCACGCGGGAACGGGTCTCCCCATCGCTACTCCTGACTCTCTTTCTGGTGTTGTTCGGAATCACCCGGGTTACCGCCGGCTCCTCGATGGTGGGCCGGTTCGACGTCATCGGCAAGGTCATCGCTCGGGAGAAGCTGGCTCACTTCTACGCCTCCCGTGGCTTCTGGACCGGTCTTGGGGGCCTGATCGCGGGCCTGTTCATCGCCGCCGTTCTCGGGAGCGGTCTGCGCTTCCCTGTGGGGTACGCCGTCCTTTTCGTGACCAGCGCCGCCATCTTCACCATCGGGGCCTGGGCCTTCCGGCGTGTCCGTGAGGGCCCCTCGGCGGGCGCTTCAATCGGCGCCTCCCCCCTGGCTCAGATCGGTCGCATCCCTTCGATGCTTAGCGGCGATCCTCTCTACCGCCGCTTTCTCATCTATCGGGCTCTGCTGGAGATGGCGAGCGTGGCCGGGCCCTTCTATATCCTATACGCCATCGAGAGTTGGCGGATACCGACGGCCATGGCCGGGACCTACGTTGCCGCCGCCACAGCCGCGGCCATGTTGGCCAACCTCTACTGGCGAAGAATGGCGAGGCGACAGGGGAATACGGTCGTGCTGGTGCGCTCAGTCCAGCTCGGAGTGCTGGTTCCTCTGGTTCCTGTCCTCGTGGGCCTCCTCCCGCGAGGCTCCGTCACCCTGGGAGGGCCGGCAGTGGCGATCGCGTTCCTGGTCCTATTCGCGCTGGATGGGGCTAGCTCCGCCGGAAGAGATATCTGCAACAACGCCGTACTCCTGAACCTGGCCCCGGATGCCGAGCGGCCCAGCTATCTCGGCCTGACCAATACCCTCGTCGGCCCCTTGACCCTTCTCACCATCGCCGCCGGTCGCTCGGTGGACCATTTCGGGTACCAGCCGGTATTCGTCTTCGCCCTGGTCCTGTCCATTGCCACCTGGTGGGGAGCCCGGGCGATCCGAGAGCGAGACCCCGAGGCCTGTCCAGTGCCGGCCATGCTCCCCGACGCCCCTGCTGAAGGGAGAGAGACCTGAGATACCCAAGCATTCCTGCCGCGCGTCGGGGTTACCGACGCGCCGGGCACGCCCAAGGAGCTGGCACCAAACATGCTCCAACTACAGGAGGCGGGCGGAGAATGGGTTGGAATCGCCCATCGTGTATAATGGTGAGGCAGATGACCCTGTCGGAGCCTTTCGGCTCTGGGAAGGAATGATGAACACCCACCTACCCGACGCCCAGCCATTGTCCCGGATGCAGGCAGTAGCTGTGCCGGCTCGCACCAGTGGCAGGCAACCCTGAGCGGCTCGGCCATGGGATCGAGGGCCAGGCTGCGCGCGGTGGCACAAGGCGTGGTGCAGGGCGTGGGGTTCCGCTACTACGTTCTCTCTCGTGCCCGGCTTCTCGGGCTGGTCGGATACGTCCGCAATCGGCCCGACGGAGCCGTGGAAGTGATAGCCGAGGGCGAGCGTCCCCTACTGGAAGAGCTGTTGGAGGCGGTTGAGCGTGGACCAATCAGCGCCGCGGTACGCTGTGTCGAAAGAGAGTGGCTCCCGTACCGAGGTCAATACTACCGTTTCGACGTCCGCGGCTAGACGCCGAAGCCCGGCCCTCACCGCCTGGAGTGTGCTCCTGACCGCCTTCGCCATCTTCTGCGCCCTGGCGGTCCTGGTTCCGGTCGGCGTCGCCCGCTATCTGAGGTTCTCCACCCGCGCTAACCTGGCGGAGTTGGCCACCGTGAGCGGCATCACCCAGCTCCGGGCCACCGGCCAGGCCAGCTGGCTGGCCCTATCACGCCCCCGGCAGATATCCCAAGGGGACTCGATACAGACCGACAATGCCGCTCGTTCCATGCTTACTATCTACCAGGGCGACAGCCAGTTCGTCCTGGCCACAGTACACGTCTTTGCCGATACCCTCTTCACCCTGGACCAGGCCTCCACTCCCCGTTTCGCCGGCAGCAGTCAACCCAATCGGGTGGCTCTCTCCTTGGTCCAGGGGCGGTTACGACTGAACCCCGGGCCGGCCCTTGGTCGAGACCTGGAACTCAGCGTATCCCTGCCGCGGGGAGAGGTCACCGTCGAGGACGGCAGCGTGGCCCTTGAGGTCACCGCTGACGCCACCGAGGTGGCGGTGCGCGGGGGGCGTTGCCTCTTACGCTCCGCTGACGGTCACGAGGAGCTCGTCCTGGAGACCGGGGAGAGAGCTGTCTTGGCCAACGACGGTACTATACTTGGGCCGCTCGCCTCCGGCCGCGGCCTGGTGGTCAATGGGGACTTCGGTGCCGGCCTGGCCTTGGCCTGGGAGACCTACAACGATCAGGGAGGCGACGGGGGCAGTGTCAACGGGCAGGTGATGCTGGTGGACGTTGACGGCCAACGAGTGGTCCACCTGGAGCGGCTGGGCAACCAACAGGACCACTGCGAGACCGGCGTCCGCCAACAACTGAACCGCGATGTCAGTGACTACGTATCCCTCCGCATTAGGGCCGACCTCCGGCTGACCTTCCAGTCCCTATCCGGGGGAGGCATCCAGGGTTCGGAGTTCCCACTGATCATTCGGCTCAACTACCGTGATGCTCGCGGGAACCTTCAGTGGTGGTACCACGGCTTCTACTACGAGAACCCCGCCGGCTTCCCCACTCCCAGCGGGGAGATGATTGAGCGAGACCTATGGTTCGCCTATGAGTCCCCCGACCTAATCGCCATCCAGGGCGATCTGAAGCCGGTATACCTGGAATCCATCCAGGTATACGCCTCCGGGCACGACTACCAGTCGCAGGTCAGCGACATCCAGGTAGTAGTGGAATAGGCGACCGGGGGCGGTGCCTCGGCAACACCCCGGCTGACCGGAGAGGTTCCTGGCCCGGTCACCCCGGTGCGGGTCAGAAGTGAGGGATGGCCAGAGGACGGCCCGATCTTGCTGCCTCGTGGGCGCAGAGCACCCCCGCCGCCGAGTTCGCCCCCTCATGTGCGTCCACCAGTGGCGCCTCGTCGTCGGTGATGCAGCGGACCACATGGTCCACCTCCGGGTCGTAGGGGTGACCGTGATACTCGACCGGGATGGGCATGGGCTTGTCCAGCCCCTCCAGGAACAACTCCCCGCGAACCACGCTCCCCTTGGTGCCGTAGACCGCCAGGTTGTACCCGTGCGACATGCCCCCAATCACCGGGGCGTACATCGCCGTTACCTTCCCCATCGCCCCGCTCGCGAACCGGAAGATGCTGACGATGCTGGTGTCCTCATGCATCTCCGGATAGGCCGCGTGGTTGGAGTAGGCGAACACCTCCACCGCGTCCCCGGCGTACCAACGCAGGAGATCGAAGGGGTGGCAGCCTCCGCCCACGATAGGCTTCTCGTCCGTCACCTTCCAGGCTTCCATGTGCAACTGCATACGCAGATCGTGGTTGTAGTCACCCTCCAGGTAGTACACCTCACCGAGGACACCGTCCGCCACCAGTTTCTTGACGAAGCGGAACAGAGGGTTCCAACGCAGCACCTGCCCCACCAGCACCTTCTTGCCGGACAGATCCGCCGCTTCCACCATGCGTGCTAGGTCACCTAGATCGTTGGCCATGGGCTTCTCGACCACCACATGCATCCCCGCCTGGAGCGAGCGGACGAAGGGATCGGCATGGAGGTGAT